>JBBKVU010000178.1:0-32731 GCA_037968595.1 Comamonas sp. | reverse complement strand
TGCCCCCCGTCCAGTTGCCGTCATCCTTGGGGTTATCGGTGAACTTGCCTTCATGGCCGATCAGGCGCTCGAATGCTTTGTCGAATGTCATTGATCTTCCTTCCGTCGCATTGGGTGGGCCTGGCCATACCAGCGCACCACGTTGATCGCAAGGCCAGCCAGCACGCAGCCGGCAAGCAGCACGCCGCCCACCGTGGGCCAGGAGCCCCACAGCGCCGGCTGCATGCCGCTGGCCAAGGCGCCGGCCAGGAGCAGCGAATACTTGGCGCGCGCGGCGCGGTAGCGCCGGCAGATTTCGGAGTTGAGCCGGCAGATGCAGGCCCAGGCGATGCCCGCGCAAATGACCAGGTTCAGCACGGCCAGCAGTTGATGGGTTTGCCACGTCATGTCGGACCTCCATCGCCGCCCGCGCGGCGCTCGAGAATTCGCCCTGCGTGCTGCAGCAGCCAGCGGCCCAGGCTCGGCCAGTCGTCACCGACGCCGCCGACAACCAACGCGATCGGCGCCAACAGCCAGGCGTGGTCATCACCGCCCAGCCACCGCCCCGCAAGCTGGGCCAGGCTCACCGTCACGACTACGGCCGTGGCGTTGAGCCGCAGGAAGTACCAGGCCGCCGACAGGCGCGCTGCGGGGTCGCGCCGGCCCAGCGCCCAGCCGGCGCCTACCGTGCAGCTGATGAGGATCACCGCGTAGGGGCCGATGACGCCGGCCAGCGCCGGGCCGAACAGCACTCCGGCCAGGGCGATGGCCACCGACACCGGGTCGAGTTGATTTGTGCTCATCTCAGAGCCTTTCATAGGACGCAAAAAAAGGAGCCGAAGCGAATACTTGTGGCGTTGCGCGACTCACAGCGTGACCGCCAGGCTGAACACTTCAGCGATGTGCGCCGGCTCGCCACCTTCACCAAAGCGCTGATTGATTTGCTGCAGGCTCGTTGCCGGCAGTTCGTTTCCAAAATCGTCCATGCCCTCTCCTCTCTTTAAATCTCGATCAGCACATATGGCAGCGTCGGTGCATCACCAATGACAGCCCCTCCCTGCAAAAACACCTGGTCTTGAACGACATGGCCCAACGGGTTGCGCACACGCTGTTGACCGCCTCCGGGCAAGGTGATCAAAGCAGTGCCATCCGCATAGACCTCAATGACTTCGCCCGTCTGCACCGGCGCATCTGGCAGAAGCGCTTGAAGTCGCTTGTAAAGTGCGGCGCTGCTCATGCCGAGAGCCTTTCAATGGAAATGGTTTGGCGCACGCTGGGCAAGGCGGCATTCACACTGATGCCGCGCACCAAGCCGCGCCAGACCTCATTGATGTCATTGACCTGCACCAGGTAGCCAGGCTGCACCAAGCCCGGATTGGTCCCACCCGTAAGCAGTGGCATGGTCACGGTCTGAATCAGCTTTTTGCCACCCGCACCGAGCACAGCGCGTCCCCGTTGGCGCGCCGCATCCGCATGGGTGATCAAACTGTCGGTAACCTGTGGAGCCAGCAGATCCCCAGCTGTGCCCACGCGCCGCACATGGCCCAGCACTCCGCCCGCTTGGCCACTGATGTACACGGCGTTGTAGTCAGGCCGAGCATCTGGACGCAATTCGTCAGTCGAGATAACTGCGGCCGGCATCTCAACGTTCACCGCGGTTGTGCCCCACTCCCAAGGCATCGCAGGGTAACGAGGCGCGAAGATCAGTTCCGAGTCCGTTCGATGACTGCGCAGCACGGCCCCAGCCGCCTCTGCAACCCGCAGAGCTGCAGCCAAAGGCGTTCCCTGAAAACTCCACACGCCTGGCGGCACATACCAATCAGTGATGCCCCACTGGATACCCACGCCTGTGAATTGCAGGGCCTGCGCTACAAGTTGCTGAGCCGTTGCGCCATTCGCATCCAGCCAAGTCTGCTCTGGCATGTAGGGGTCACCCAGCAATGCCGTGACGCTCGCACCCTGCACCGCGACGCGATGCTCACCGAAACGCCGACTCCGGCTGAGAGACTGCACGGCAAACACCCAGCTGATTCCGTCCAGCGTCACACGGATCTGCCGGGGCAACCCAGACAACGGCGCGAGCTGGTCCAGCAGGTGCTCTGGCCCGGTGCCGGAAAAGCTCCAGCCATAGCCATCGTCGTCGCTGGCGATGGACACATCGCGCAGCACCACTGGCTCACGACCAGGCAGAAGCTCAGCTGTCAATGCATGAACGGTCATGTAAACCTTTAAAAGGGGAATGACGTATTGCGGCGGTTTTGGCTCAGGATCTGGCCCATGCCGCTCACAGACAAACACCAACCGCGCGGGCAAGCTCGCATCAAAGGGGTCGGCAAAGACCAGATGCGCAGGCAGCGCGGGCTGGTAGCAAGGCTCGCCGGGTTTTGGTGGCGCAGGTCGCTGCCATTGCCCTGGGCGTGGGGTCCAGGCCTGCTGAAAGCGCCCTCCCCAGGTGCTCGGCAACTGGACGGCGATACCCATCCCGGTGGACACTGCTGCGGCCAGCATGTCGGCGACTTCAAAGCGGGCGCCGGCGCGCACTTGGCGGTCGCGCATGGATTCTTCAAAGCGCACGCGCAGCGGTGCGACCGGCAATCGGATGGCCTCTTGGAAACCTGCGGCCGTGCTGGTTTGCATGCGCTCGGCTTCTTGAAAGCCGCTATGCGTGGGTGCCGTGGGCAGCTGCGCGGCATGCTCAAATGCAATGCGCACGGCGCGCTGTAGTTGCTGGCTATCTTCCCAGCGCACCTGCAGGCTGGCGGCCAGGGCTGCGGCGTCCTGCCAGTCGCTACGCGTGCCGGCAGGCAGAGGCGCCGATTGCTGCCAGGTGCTGCGCGCCGAGTGCGAGAGTGCCGCGGCATCTTGCCAGCGCGTGCCGGCTCCGCCCACCGTGGGGCGCGAAACATTGATGTCGTACTTCGCGGCGATGCGCAGCCGCATGCCAGTGATGCGCCCGCCGCCGACCAGACGCACGCCGGCGCGCAAACCGATGTGCAAACGCAGGCCAGTGATGCGGCCGCTGCCATGCAGCGTGACGTCCGGTATGGCCGGCTGTGCATCGTCGTCGCCGAAGACCAAGCGCACCGGGCCCGGCGTGGGCACCGGCAGCTGGCTGAAGATGAGTTTGACTGCGGCCACACGTCTTGCCCTGCGTCAGTCCAGCACCACGTCGCCCAGCAGCGCTTTGCCGCCGGCGTAGAGCATCGGAGAGTCATCACCATCAGGCGTGTTACCGCCGTCAATGCGAAAGTCTCCACCGTGATCCATGTCTGTCACGAACCCAGCGGCCACCAAATTGCCGGCGCCGCTGATCCACCGCGCTGCGCGCGGGATGCCCGTGGTGAGCACCATGGCTCCCGCTGGATCAGCAACGTGCAACGTGAGCTTGCCGCTTGCGATCGTGCCACAAGGCTTGGCCAGGACGATCTCGGCAAGAGGATCTCCCGCAGGTGGCGCGCCGACGGCTGGACCGGCATCGGCATAGAGAAGGATGCGCGACGACAGCGCGCCAGCGTCGGCAAAAGCCAAGCTAGCAGCGAGCTGGGCCAGGGCGTGCTCAAGGCCGATGACCATCATTGCAGCACCTCGGGCACCAGGCCATCCGCAACCACAGCGCGGTTGGCACGTGCGGGGTGATATGTCAGGACGGTGTAGACCTCAAGCTCGTCCACGTTGTCGAAGCGGTAGGCGCCCGTTACAGCGTCGCTCCACGTCTCGCGATAGACAAGGCCGTCGCGCTCGCGTATGAGGCGCACGCGGGCGCGAAGCGGGGCGTTAGCGGGCGCGCTTTTGACTTCGGTGAATCCGGCGATGGTTCCGATGCCTTTGCCGAGCATCCCGGTTTTGTAGTCTCCAACGTGGTCGATGGGTGGAGCGAACTGGCTGTGCCCATAGGGTCCGGCGTACGCCTCGGTAGGCACACGCCGGATGCCTTCCAAGGCAACCACGCGAACTGCATCAAACGCAAGAGTTGCAGTTTGCGCCGCTGCGATTGTTCCGCCGGTCAACCGCCCGAGACCGGCTAAGTGCCAACGAACCCCGTCATCGGAAAAGCTCAATGCGACCGCTTGAGCACGCGGCGGAAGATAGACACCGTTGGCATCCCATGTCACCCGTGCGCCAGAAATATCAACCGCAACGGGGAACTCGTACCAGAGTGATTGGGGTGCTGGGAATTCTGACGCCCAGCGGGTTGCAGGATTTTTATCAAATGCCGCGGCTGGGTCAAAACCCACATATGTGCCGGATGCGTAGGCACGGCCGCCTGTCGTCACATCGGCACCAGCGGCATTCAAAAACGCCACGTCGGCCAATGCCACAAAGTTAGGGGACCCGTTTTCAGCGATGGTCAATTGCCAGAACAGCGCAGCCATGTCATTCCCGCCATGGTCCGGTAACGTCGACGAAGCTGGCTCCAACGTAAAGTGAGTTGTTGTAGCTAGGGTTTGTTCCCGCAGGAATGTTGATGTATCGTCGCCCGTCACGCGGCAGCATGTCGAACATTTTTAGAAATGCGAACACACCTGTTTGCGGACAATGCATAAGACCTGGAATGTCGCCGGCAGGGGCGGATGATTCCGTGACGTAACAGCCAGACAAGATCAAGCTACCGTCGACCACCGACGGAAAGGCTCCTAGCGCGTTATCCAGTCCACTTATGTTGCCGGAGATTCCTGTGTAGGGTGCCCGTTTGGCGAGAACTGCCCCACCAAGCCCTGTGTACCCTCGCGCAAGAGCGGTACAAAATTCAGCACCCCCGGCCAGTAAGCCATCAGACATTGACGCCGTTGACGCGTTGGCTGAATAGTTGAGCCCGCACAAATAAGCATCCCCGGACGGTTTCTTAGGAATGAAGTCTCCAAACCCGCGCAGAAAACAACTTTGGAATAGAGGGCCGGCATGCGAGCCTGGAGCCACGCCATCAAAGAAAATTCGCCCATCGCTAACAAGTATCCAAGCGACCGACGTGGCACTGGCAACAGTGCTTTTCGCCCAGTAGCCTCCACCTGGTGCTTGCACCGAAGTTGGGAAAGGGCCCGTCCCCGTATCCACGTCCGTCATGGACACGTAGCCCACGACGCGCACGAAGTCAGGCTTTGTATCGTCCACACGCAAATACATCTTGGTGCCTTCGAGGCTCAAGCTGCGAAACACTGCCACATTCGTTTTACTGAAAACCTTTTCCCACCCTGCCGGCGCGATCTTGAACGTCACCGTTCCCGCATCAGCCCCGTCGGGCTGCGCTGTGGGGAACGTAACCTTGTCGGCGGTGGCAGTCAGCACCTTTTGCTCACCATTCAGAGCAGCATTGCTGGCCCCAGCCACCAGAATCACCGCGTCCGCCCAGGCGGCGCTGGCACCTCCTGCGAATGTGAGGGTGGCAATGCCGCTGGCGACCGTCAGCGACGTGGCTGCCTTGAGGCCGTAGCCGGTGCACAGACATGCTTCGAGCTGCGCGATTTTGCTGCCAGCCACACCGTTGAGCACGGGCGCACTGGGCATGTCGCTGCGGTAGTGTTTGACGGAGGTGTCTACAGGGGATGCCATGTTGCGGTTTCCTTTGTCTCAATAAATCAAGCGTTGCTCGGCGGCCGATCGACGTCGCCGCGGCCCAGCAGCTCGAAGCTGTAATCGATGCCCGCAGGTGGCCCCATCTGCACAGTGCGGATACAGGCAAACGGAGCGATGGCGCCGACGATGTGAAGGAATTGCACATTCCCCGCAGCCCAGCCACTGCCCCAGCCGAGCGCGCGCAGCGTGAAATACGGCGCATTGCCCACCGCATTGAGGGGCGCAAAGTCGGTGTTGATGCTCCCGGTGCCGATGAAGCCGACGTGCTCACCTATGCACTCGAACGACGACGGGCTGGTGAAGCGCAGTGCAAAGCGCTCAGTGAGCGCGCCGGCGTTCGTCAGCTCGACCGGCGCAAGCGTGTCGTTGTAGGTTGCGGCCGCAGGGCTGCCGATGATGCTGTCGGCCCAGGTGATGCCATCCCAGGTGTGCTGGTCCCAGAACTGCGACACCCGTGCGCGCAGCGTCGTGGCGGTAATGGCGCTGCTGATGGTGCTGCCCGAAGGGAAATCGTGTGCGAGCTGGCCGACGGTTGCGATGTCGCCATTGATCTGCACGTCGCGCAGGCGCTCAAGCTGCTCGATGCGGTGCTCGACGTGCACGGGCTGCAGCCAGCCGGACACGTCGACGGGGGTAAGGATTCCCGCATCAAGGTCGACGGTGTAGCCAGTGTTGCTGGTCGTGCCGTCTGCGCCGACCAGGCGCACGCGAGACAGCCGTGTGCGGGCGCAGTTGATGGCTTGGCCGTTGCTGACCGTGGCAGGTGGCGTGGTGGCGGTGTGGCCGATCACGACATAGCTGCCGACGAGGAAGATCGGCACGCGACCATCCTGCGGCAGGCGCACCGGATCGAGGCCCAGTATCTCGGCGTCGATCGGCAGATAGAAGTAGCTCACGCTGTTGTATCGCAACGTGGTCGGGTCCACGGGCCAGGGACGCCAGATCTTGCCGGCCTGGACGGCGCCCACGTCGTCAGCGCTGTACCACCACTCGGCTTTTTGCTCTGGCGTCAGGGCGATGTCTTCGACAAAGTCGCCAAACTGCAACTCCAGCAGACCATATTGGTAATCGATCTTGCCGCGTAGATGCGTGCCTGTGATGGTGCCGTTGATGTCGCCGATTGCCGTGATGGCATTGCCTTGGGCGTCGGAGAGATTCAGCACCACCCCGCTGGGCTTGAGCGGCGCGGCCTGGGTGCGCATGAAGATGCTGGCGGTGGTCCAGTTCTGGCGCACGGTCCAGAGGCTTTGCAGCGCGAAGTCGGTGGCCGTGGCGCCCGCCCCGACCACATAGTCGAACACGCGCGCCACGCCGGTGGAGTAGTCGACCTGGCCAGCGATGATGCCTGGCGCGGCGCTGGTGTAGTCGCGCACCAGTACGCCGTCGAAGTCCTCGTAAACGTGGCCCATCCAAGTGAAGCGCACGCTGTTCGGAACGATGTAGTCGGCGGTGTAGGGGCACAGGTCGATGGTGACGGGTGGCGGCGTCCATGACATGGAGTGCGCTTGTGCCGCGGCAAAGCTCTCGGCATAGGTCACGGTGACGGTGCTGGCGGCCAGTACCTGTTCACCGACCGCGGTATTGCGGTAGTCGCCGCCCTTCTTGCTGTCAGTCGTGTTGCTGGGGTCGCCGCCGCTGCCACTCATCGAAGTGGTCTCAAAGGCTTTCGCGTCTTCGAAGTCGGATGTGTAGCCCTCGGTGCTGCTGCTCTTGTCGACAAAGCGCACATTGAGCGTCTTGCCGGCGTAGTTGATGGTGCCGTCTGGACCAAAACTGCCTGCACCGTCATCGGTGAGCGTGTGGCGCACCGTGTCTTGCGTCTTGCTGGTGTTGTAGCTGACGCGGTTGTGTGAACTCGACGTGCTCGAGCTGGTGGAAGACTGGATGACGCTGGTCGCGATCATGCCCGGTTGTGCACTCATTTTTTAGCCTCCTGCGCTGTAATAGACGCCGTTGGTTCCGCGCAGTACGACACCCCAGACGTTGTAAATGCGGCCGCCAATGGACTTTTGCCGCGCCTGCAGGAATTCCCCCTCCGACCAAATGACGCCCGTGACATCGGGTACTGGGTAGTAGTAGCCAGTAGGCGCAAATTCAGCAGCCACCTCGATGTAGACCGTCTCGCCAGTAGCGACCCGAGTCCCGCCTGGTGCCATATGCAATTGCGACACCGCGTCACCCGCAACAGGGATGCGTGTGAGCGACACTGGGGGCTGGTAGTTGGGATCTTTTTCCCAGATGTAGGTGGTCTTCGAACTGGTGTTCTTTCCGGCGGCTGAGCCGCTGGCGCTCGCACCCGAGCTGCTGGAGACCTCGCGCACCGTGGTCCACTGCACCTTGACGCTGCCAGCCGCCGGCACGGTGTCGAGCACGATGTTGTCAAAGCCGCCAGCGTCCGGGCTGACGGTGACGCTCTTGGTGGTGAGCGTGGCCCATTGGTAATCGATAGTGAACTGCGCGCCGGCGTCCGGCATGTATTTAGGGCGCAGAAACAGGTCGCCTGATGCGTAGTTGATCTCGCCCGTGGCATCGCCTGCAAGTCGCCCTGTGCCGCCGTTGTCGGTGACGGTGCGCAGCACACCGCCGCTGGTCCACTTGATAACCAACGTGCCTTTCTTGATGCTGGCATGGTCGAGCTTGAGCGCGTACTCAGGCGCCCGAAACCCGGCCTGGCCCGAGCGATCGACGAAAGCGCTTTTTTCGCCCCAGCCGTAGATGATGGCGCTGCCCACATCTGGCAGCGCCTGGGTGGTGACGGAGATAGACCCGTTGGCGTAGTTGACCGTGCCTACGCCGGCACCCGTGAGCTGGCCCGAGCCGTCATCGGTGAGCGTGTACCAGACGCCCTGGGCCATGTACGACACCACCACGGTGTTGGGCGCCGGGAAAGGCTTGAGGATGTTGACCCAGGAAAAGCCTCGGTTTTCCTGCCCCACCTTGATGCGGGTGGCATGTGGAGCGGCGCCAACCTTGACCTCGCGTGGAGCGGTGGCGAGAGTGAGCAGGCGCTGTGAAGCTGGGCGCTGATCCAGCGCGACTACCTCTGTGCGGGCGCTGGGCACTAACTGCGTGAAGATGCTGGCCACGCGCAGAGTGCTGTCGCCAAGGGTGGCCGCAGCAGTGAGGGACGAGGCACCGTAGAAGGTGGATGCATTGGCCACCGTGGTGTCACGCACAACAGTCCGTGTCGCCAAGCGTGTGTAGCCGCGATCCGGCGGGCTACCAGCGAAGTTGCTGCGCAGCGCGTCCGTCAGGTCACAGATCACCACGTCGGCAACATAGTCGGCATAGGCACCGCTCGACTGATAGGTGAAAGTGCGTTGCTCGACCTCAACGCGCGTCACGCGCACGTACTGGCGTATCTCGCCGGGCTGTCCTTCGCCAGACACCAGCACCAGGGTACGCCCGATGGGCGGCGTGGGGGTGCCAGGGCGTTGGAAAAGATGAATGTTGCGCTGACCGGCAACATGGTTCTCGAGAAGATAGCCGCTCCACTCCGGCCCCTGGATAACGTAGTTCTCGATTGCGCTGGCGATCTCAGTACGCTTCGCAAACATGCTGCACTTGGCGAGTGTGATGGACACGTTCGCATCGTTGGGCGGTTGCGAGACGATGATGCTAGGGTCCATGTAGGCAGCGGTGTTATCCGTCTGCACGGCCAGGTGCAACTGCCGGATGCTGACGCCGCCGCCAGTGCGCTGGCGCTCGGTCACGTCGCCGAAGATGGAGTTGCTGACACCGTCGGGGATGACGTTGCCGGTGGGGCCGCCGCCGCCGTTGGGCACGTCGTCCATTACTTTGGAGGCGAGAAGCTTGATGTCGCCGGCGAGGATGAGGTCAGGCACTGCTGGTCTTCCTTATTAGATGGTGATCAGCCGCAGCGTCGCGACATAGGGGTGGGTGTCGGCCGGCAGCTCTGGCCGAGCGATGGGCTTGGCGGACAGCGGTTCGTCGGCGGCGAACTGCACGCTGAAGGTTCGGCCGTCGGCCATATGAAGTTCGTAGGTCTCGCCCGGCGCATTGGCCAACTCCTGCAAGGCGAGCAGCGCGGTGCGCCGAATCCAGCCCTGGGACTCTTCGCCCTGGAGCGTGATGGGACGGCCCGCGATCAAAGGCGCGGCATCGATGATCAAAGCACCGGTAATGCTTCGCTCGGTGCTCTTGACTACGGCCGACCAAGTGAATTCATCGACCCATATCATTCCGCGGGGGATCTGGATCGTGCCCAAAACGTGGTGTGCTGCTGCCATATTCAGTACCCTGACAGCGACTTGCTGCGCTCAAGTTCAAGCATCAACGCCTGCAGTACTTGCACGCCTTCGGTGTCGGTTTTGACTTGGCCGTAGCCACGACCATCGAGGTTGATGTTCAAGGTCACGGACTGCGAGCCGAACATGCTGGTGCCCGGACGCTGCGGCGCTGGCGCGGGACTCGGGGCAGGCACACCACCCTGCCCTTTCAGGTAGGCCGTACGCTCGCCAGCCTCATGCTTGCCGGCGCCGTACTTGTAGTACTCAGACATCTTGCCCAAAGCCTCAGCCAGGGTGCCGTACTTTCCGCCCCACTGCTTTTGGGCTGCACTGGCCATATAGGGAACAGTGCCGTCGGGCTGGGCAAATTGCTTCGAGAGATCTTCGGCCAGAACCTCATCAAGGCCCGATTCCGTCAGATAGTCGATGATGGCTGTACGCGTCCAGATGAACTGCTGCTGAGCGTTGCCCTTTGCGTCTGAAGTAAAGCCGGCCTTGTTGCGGAACTGGTAGCCACCCGTGCCGATTTCCTGCACCCCTTCGCCGAGTTCTTCGCCGCGAGTGCTGATGCGACCACGTTCGTAAATCCCCTGCTCTCCCTCACCAGGCCGCCCGTATTTCTCAGCAATGCGCTGCTGATACTTGCGCACTGCCTCGCTGGCATCGTCGACAGCGCTGCGCACTCCGCCCCAGTCCTTCCGCATGCTCGAACCGGCATTGCTGCTGGTGCCGGCAGCACGGTTGAACTCAGAGTTCAGCGTCACGACGGATTTACCTGTTTCGTCCACCTCCACACGCAAACCGCGCGCCGCAGCCTCTGCCTCGACCCATGAGGGAGCCACGCCCTTGTTGGCGGCAATGGCGTCTTCGGCGGATTTCTTGAATGCAGCAGCCAGGTCTTCCGCTGTCGCAACGCCGGATTGCTTGATTGTTTCGTAGTCGCGCCGGGCGTTGGCCGCCTGCTCGGCCAGGGCCGTGGAACTGACAACACCAAGGCGCTCAAATGCGGCCTTGAGCTGCTCGGCAGCCTCCTGTGCAGCCTTGCCCGCATCGGCGGCAGCGCCGGGGGTCTCGCGCAGCTTCTGGTTGATCTGCTGCAGCTTGGCTGCGGCGGCGTCGAGGTCGCCGCTTTGGATGAGTTGCTTGTAATCGGCGCGAAGTTGGGCCAGCGCTACACGGTGTTGATCGGATGCGGCGCGGGCAGCTTCGTCGGCTTGGGCTTTTTTCTGCTGGGCTGCGGTGGCGGCAGCATTTGCATCCGCGGTCTTTACCAGTTCCGCTGTCACGTTGGCCAGCGCTGCACTGGTAGTAACGGCTTGCTGCCCTGCCGCACCCATGCCTGTACTAAGACCGGAGAAGCCGTCGCGCGCAAGCTGAGCACCTTGGGCCGCCGCTTCCAAGGCGGCAGCTGCCTTATCGGCAAAAGCACCCGACACCGCCGAGGTTGCTTCGGCAGACAGTCGGATCTCCTTGGCCGCGCTCGCGAAAGACTTGGATAGGTCCCCAAAAGTGACCTTGGCAAAGCCTTCCATGATGAGCGCAAGACCGGATTGCAAGTTGCTGGAGACACCTGCAAATGCTTCAGCGATCTTGTAGATGGCCGCCATGACCGTGCTGGAGCCCGCCGTCATCACCCCCCAGGCGGTCTTGACGATGTTGCCCGCGTTGGTGGCGTACTCGCCAACGCGGTCCATCGTGGCGCCAGCCTCGTCGGCCCAGATCTGCATCCTGGACAGCATGGCCGAGAAGTCCACAGACGCGACAAACTCGCGCACCCACTTCATGGCGTTCTGGAACGCCTGTGCAAAGGTCTCACCGAAGCGCTGCACGGTGCCATCGGCCAAGGCACCGCGCAGGGACGTGACCAACTGATCAACGCCCTCTTTGATGATCGGCAACACGGGAACGGCCAATACGTCCGTGACGGCCTTCCAAGCGCGCGACAGCCCGGTGAGCGAACCATTTAGGTTCTCCTGCATCACCTTGGCGGTGGCGGCGGCACTACCTTCTGCACTGCGCAGCTTGGTAGTAAGCTCGTCGAGTGAACCCATGCCCTGGTTTAAAAGCGCGCGCAGCGCGGGACCGGCTTCCAGACCAACGGCGTTGATAGCCTCCGAGCCACGCGGGCCGGCGGCGGCCAATTGGTGCAGCGCCTTCTCGAAGTCTCCAGTAGTGATGCCGGCCGCCGCCAGTTCATTGCGGAACTTACTGGCCGGATTGCTGAACTGGCTCAGGATACTGTTAAGCGCAGTGCCCGCCCGACTGGCGTCCACACCCGCATCAGCGAACTTGCCGATGATGGCAACCGTGCTCTCCAGGCTCAGGCCCAAGCTATTGGCCACGGGCGCCGCATAGCTGAGCGCCTGGCCCAAGCTCTGCACACTGGCGCTGGTGGCGTTGGAGCCCAAAGCTAGCACATCGGCCACACGGCCAGCATCGGTAAACGCCAGCCCCATCCCCTGGATAGCCTTGGTGACCAGCTCGGAAGATTCAGCCAAACCGATATCACCAGCCTGCGCGAGCTGCAAAACGGCAGGCAACGTGCCCACGGCATCCTTGGCGCTTAGGCCAGCCTTGGCCAGGTTCTCCAGCGCGCCTGCCGCCTCCACGCTGGTGAATTTGGTGTTGGCGCCCGCGTCGGCAGCCGCTTTCTTGAGGGCCGCCATTTCCTCGGCAGTGCCGCTTGTTGCCGCCTTGACTCGGCTCATGGCCTCTTCGAAATCGGCCGCACCCTTAACCGCACCTACAAAAGCGGACACCCCGAAATAGGCGGCAATGGCCGCGCCCACAGCGACGACCTTGGACTGCAGGCTGCTGAACACCGAAGACGCGTTGTCCTTGGCATTGATCAGAATTTCGATGGGCTTAATGGCCATTGGTCAGAGGATCAGGAATTCAGGAGGAAGGAATCTGGTTGGCGCTGCAGCCTTCAAACAGGCCGCACTGCGAACCACCCGGCACGGGGTGCCAGGGGAAGGTGTCAGGGCATCAGGCGACGACCACCGGACGGCCATCGCAGTAAATGGCCTCGTTGTTGGCGCTCTTGAGCACTTCGAGGCCCATTTCCATAGTCACCACGTCGGTGCCTTCGGCGACCAGAGGCAGGTCACCATTCGGGGTCAATGTCACCTTGGGCATGTACCAGTCGCGGTTGCCGCCGGCGGCGTTGTCCGAGACGATGCGAAGCGCACCCGTGAGCTCAGCCTTGGCGCCGGACTTCACGGAATCAAACTTGGCTGCCACGGGCGTGTAGCCAAACTGCACCTTGCCGGCCGCGATACCGCCACCTTCGATGATCTGCACGCGACCAGTCTCCAGATCCAGGTTGTAGTCAGCACCCGCCTCATACGGGGTGGTGCCGTCCTCGCTCTTGACCGTGACCGCAGTGACGTTCCGTACACCCAGGGGATTGGCCGCCGTCGCGCCCAGCTGGTACTGGCGGCCGGGAAGCACAGACCGCACCTCGTCGACCACGGGTGTAGCAGCCTGGGTCTTCACCGTGTGTGTCCCGGACAGCCACAGAGCGGCATTGGCGGGGCTGAAGTTGTCGCAGGTCACGGAGCCGGTGCGGTTGACCTGGATGTTCCAACTGCCGTCCTTTTCGCGGAGGCCGCTTTCGCTGCTGTAATGATCTGCCTTTTCGGTTTCGATGCTGATGGTCACGCCAGGGCAGTTGCCCAGCGGGATCTCGCCGGTCAGCGCCTCATTGGCGTCGTAGGGGTCGAAGTAGACGCGGCCGCGCGGAATCAGGTATTCATTTTTGGTGTGTTGGATAGGCATGCAAGTGCTCCCGAGAAAGTGAGTGTTTAGGACTGGCCTTCGAACATGGCAGTGGTGGCGAACACCACCTCGTAGCCAACCAGGCCGGCCGTAGCGAAATTCGCTTCGCTGACACCGGTCAGCTGCAGCGGCGTCCATTGCCGGCCGCCGACCTGGCCGGGAGGCCAGTTGTGCAGGGCCTCGATCACCGCGGACAGCGCGGCGCCCAGCTGCTCGGCGACATCCTCGCCACGCCGCACCGCCAGGGAAACGGTCCAGCGGGGCTGCAGCTGCGCGGCCGTTCGGCGCACATCGCCAGCAGCAGCGCCACCCATGCGTACATCAGCCGCCGGCACGAGCGTGCGGTTGACGTCGTCGCATGCGCCGCTGACACGCCAGCCCGCCAGGGCCGACAGGTCTTTGAGGCGGTTCTTAATGACAGGCTCAAGGCTCAGCATCAGGAAGCTCCCATGGGGATTACGGTGAACGTAGCCCATCCACCGGCGTCAGGAACGACGGGGCCTGAGACCAGGTGGACCACGCCGTCCACGCTCAATCCAGTGCTTCCCTCGGCAATGCCGGGTGCGTTGGCAACACACATGGACACGGTGTGGCGTACCGCCGTGACCGCCTCACCCATGAAGCCCTCGTCTTGCACTCGATCGAACACCACGCCGAAGGCTTGGCCGCCGCCCCAGGTGGCCTGGGCATTGGCGAGCATGGCCATGACGCCCACGTTGATGGATTGCTCCACCATCGCAAAAGGGTTCAATGGACGGGTATCCATGGCGATCAGCGCACCGTGGCGGCCAGAGCGGCGTTGACGCGGTAAGGCACCGGCAGGGGTGCAGACTGCAGCAGCAGGTAGCGCACGGCGGGGTCCTCTTCGACCCACGACTTGGAGAAGTAGGGCATGGCCTGAAAGCCGGCCTTTTCGTCTTTGATCGCGCCGTAGGCTCGGGTGCCCTCCAACTCGGGGCTGGTAATGATGACGGTGTGTTCTGGCAGATAAGGGGTGAGCACCTTGGTGTCGGGGTGCTCATACCAGCCGGCGTAAACCCAGATGTCGAAGGTACCGATATTGCCCATGTAGCGGCCGCCCTCACCCGTCACAGTGGGGTTGAGCTGATCGTTGCCACGGAAGCGGTCGAGCAGCTTTTGCACGCGCTCGGACGCGCTGAACAGGCGCCAAGCCTTGGCATCCATCACAACGGTGTTGGCAGAGGCGCCGGAGTGCTGGGTGACCAGCATCGACCACTCCTCAACGTCGTCCAGCGGCTCAACACCTGCCTCACCCCAACGCTTGGTCGTGAGCAGCTTTTTGGTCAAGTCGGCATGACGGCCAAAATCGAGTTCGACCTTGGGGTACATGTCGCCCTCGACGATCACCTTGCCCGTGAGCAGCGCTTCGGTAGCCATGACTTCCTGGCGGCGCGTGAGCATGTTGACCTGGTCAGCCAGATCCGTGACCAGCAGGCCCTGCAATCGCTGCATAGGGTCCATCGACCCGCCAATGCTCTCGCCAATGGCGCGTTTGAAGGGACGGCTGCTGTCAAATGGGCGCTTATCTTTGATGTAAGCAGGCTTGAACGTCTGAGTGCTATAGCCCTGTGACTGCACGACCTTGCCCGCCACGATGGGCGAGACAAAGGGGGCCAAGCGACGCGAACCCTTGGCGACGTCGAAGTGAATCTCTTCGCTGGTCTCGGTTTGCATCGCTGTGAAAAACGAGTTGAGGATGAAGGGCTGAGGCGCGGGCAGCTCTGCAACGACGCGTGCAAGGACGCCAGTAGTAAAAATATCCATGGTGGTACGACTCCGTGGTATTGGGGTTAGGCAGACATGGCGGGCAGCAGAGCAATGCCCTTGGCGCGAAAGCCTTCGGTGATGCTGGCGATGGTGTGAGCGGCACCCAGCGTGAGCGCATTGGCGTTGAAGTCGCCGCGCAGGTAGGCCAAGGCAGCGACATCACCAGCGGATGCATCGCAGTCCTCACCCAGCACAAGGTCAGGCACCTCGCTGCCATCGGTGGCCGTGGACAGGCTGAGCTTGTACTTGCCACCGATGGTGATCTTCCCGATGACGGCACCGCGCGACAGGGCCTGGCCGCTCAAGATGACAACGGAACGGGCCACCAACAGGTGGGCATTGCCTGCAATGAGGCTGTCAGGCACGTATGCGCCCTCGGTTTTGAAGCTGGCTTTGTGATCCATGCTGTTTCTCCGGTGTGTGGGGTTGGATCAACGCGCGCGGAATGCGGCAAGAACCTGGGCGGCCAACGCAGCCTCGTCGCCGGCCGGCGCGGACGCAGCTTCGACGCCAGACACGGATGGGTTGCCCAATGCACTCATCGCGCCCGCGAAAGTGTTTTGCGCAACCGCTGGCGCGGCGGCTACGGCAGGCCCGGCGCTCAACAGGACAGCCGCCTGCTCCGCGCTGAGCCCGAGCTGGACGCACTGCACAGCCATGGTCATGTTGGCTGCGGCGCCCGCGTGTCCGAGGATGGCACTGGCGCGCTCGCGCTCAGCGGCGGCGCCGGCCTGGCGACCTTCGGTGCGAGCCTGGTCGACGTCGCCCTGCGCAAATGCAGCGGCGCTTACGGCGGAAGAAGATGCGGTGGCGGCGTTGGGTGCTGCGCCCGCCGGTGCTTGGTGGGGATTGCCGGACATGGATTCTCCTGTCGTTGTGGCGGTGGATCGGACCGTGGGTCCGGCGGGGAACGACCGCATACGAAGTGCGGCCAGTTCGGAAATCATTTGATCGGTGGTGCTGATGCGATCTGCCAATCCGGAGGCGATGGCAGCTACGCCGCGATAGGTGGCGGCCTGGGTTTTACGCACTGCATCTGCAGGCATGCCGCGTTGCACGGCCACCGCCTGAATGAACATGTCATAGAGATCATTGATATCGCCCTGCAGCTCGGCCTGTACGGCGGCGGGCAGTGGCTCGAATGGGTTGCCGTCTACCTTGTGGGCTCCGGCAAAAATGTGGGTGACCGCGATGCCGTCATTGGCAAGCGCTCGCGAGAAGTCAACGTGACGCATAACGACGCCCACGCTGCCGGCATAGCCGGTGGTAGTAACAGCTATTTCGTCGGCAGCGCTGGCACCCAGGTAGGCTGCTGACGCGGCCATGCCGTCAGCGATGGCGCGCAAGGGCTTGCTTCCACGCAGGGCATGAACGCGCTGCGCATATTCAAAAGCGCCCTGCACTTCCCCGCCAGGGCTGTCGTACACCTGCAGCACAGCATGCACTTCAGGCTGGCGCATCGCGTCTTCGAGGTCGGCAGCCAGATCGTCATAGCCCAACAGCACAGTGCTGTCTGCCTCCATCCGGGTGCGGTGCACCAGTGCGCCGCCAATACTGAGCACGGCCACACCATCAACCACGCGGTAGCCGCGATCGGTACGCTCGCCCCGGCGTGTGCTGAACATTTCAGGGGCAACGGTATGCACCACGGGCTGCCCCGCAGCATCCACTAAGCGCAGAGGGCCGCCTGCCAGGCGCTCGCCCAAACCGGCGATGATGGCGTCGAGCTTTTGCGGATGGATGAGCAACGGCGTGTTGAAGATGCGCGCGGCCAGGTGGGGGTATTTCATTGATCGCCTTGTTTTGTCGAAGGGGCTGCGGGCCCGTCTTCGTCCTGGCCGCCGTCCGCGGAAGCGGCGGCCAAGGCCGCAACAGTGATGGCCGCGTCTTCACCCAGCGGCAGACCGCGTGTGATCTTCATCTCACGCTCCAGCGCGCGCTGGTCGAGCACTTCTTCGTAGTCGTCGCCCTGCTCCGCACATTCCTTTTCCAAAGTGGACAGGCCCGCATTCATGCGGATGACGGCGGCCTGGGCCTCTTTGACTGGGTCCACCCAGCCACGACCGCCAAAGATGAAGCGCGCGCGCAGATAGGCGTATTTGTTTTGGTAGAAACCTGGCGCCTCGATCTCGCCGGCATTGACGGCCTCCTCAAACCACAGCTCGTAGATGGGCCGCAGCCAGTAGTCGGTGAGCCAGCGGCGGCGGCCGTGGAAGTAGCGCCACGCCTCCAGCAGCGATGCACGGGCACTGCTCCAACTGGTTTTGCTGAAATCCTTAAGCAGCAACTCGTAGGGCAGGTTCATGCCAGCGGCAATGTGACGCAGACTGGCCAGCATGAATGCTTCAAATGCCTGGTTTGGACGCCCTGGCGTGAAGCTGCTGACTCGCGCCCCCACCGGCAGCGGGATGATGGCTGCGCCCTTCATCTTGCGAATGCTCTGCGCCTGCTGTACCGACTTGCCCCACGCGGTACGCGGGTCGTCGCCAAACAGCGCGCTGGCGGATTCCTGGTCCAGATCGGATTCGAGGAACGCAGCCACCAGCGAGTTGGCCAAGCTGGCCTCCAGCTCGTTGCTGGCGTACTTTCCCGCCATGTGGAATTCGCGCATGACTGCCGACACGATGGGGCGCCCACGCGATTGGCCGGTGCGCTCCTTGTCATGCAGGTGAATTACTCGCTGACGCCCCCAGGCAGTGAAGGCCGGCACGCGATCCCACTCCAGCAGCCGTGCACCATATTGGCCAAAAAGACCAAACGCATCACCAGGGTGGCGCTTCAGGATGTGGTACGCCAACGGCGCGCCGTAGGTGTCAAATTCGATGCCGCCGCGGATGTCAGCGCGGTGCTCCAGGCCCACGGGGGTGCAGAGGCGGTCGGCCTCCATAGTCATGATGCGGGTGTTCCAGCGCGCACCGGCGCGCGGCAGCCACAACGGCAGGGCCAAGCTATCGCCATTGAGCATGGCACCACCCAGCGCCTGCAGGGTCATGCCGAGGAGGTTGAGAGAGCGCGATGCATCGCATTCGGTGGTTTCCGCCCAACTGCGAAACTTGGCCTCAACACCATTGCCCCACTCGCGAGCGTATTCACGCTCCCACCCCAGCAGCCGATAGTCTGGAGTGGCACTGAGGCGCAAGACGGCACCGACGATGTTGTCACGCATCGTCTGCATGGCACCGCCCATGAGGCCGTTATTGCGACCCAGGTCGCGTGAGCGCGCCGTGAGAGTTTGCAGGTCGGGAAGCAGGTCAGCGTCGGCACTGGCGGCGACGGGGTTCCAGTCAAACGTCGCCATGTCGTGCCCGGCGCTCTGATACGAGGCCATGCTAGGGCCAGCTGCAGCGCTCAGTGCGCGGGCAGATGGTCGGGTTGGGCGGGGATTTCTGCGCGCCATGTTGTCAGACCATGTAGATCGGGCGGCGGGCGGCCTGGCCGTTGCGGCGGGCAATCTCGGTGTTGACGTCGGCCAGTTCTTTGCGAATGTCTGCAGTGACGTTCTGGTACTGGATGCTTCGGCCGTTGCTGGTTGCGGCGACGGGGCCCGTCAGCCGGTCGTGCAAAGAAGCCATGAGGCGGCTGCGCAGCGCGGTGAGTTCGTCGGCGGTGAAGTGACTGTAAAGACCCATGACCCGCAGAATGCCGGGGTGGCCGTTCCATTTACACCCAAAAATGGAACTATCTTTTAAGCAAGATGCGCCGTGCCTGACTGGGGCTGTATCCGTGGCGCACAGCCACCTCGCGCAGATTCACTCCATTAAATTCACGCCGCATGGCGTCGTGAACCTCTTGCCTGCGAGTCTTGCTGCGCTTGGCGATGTAGATACGGTCACCCTGCACCTGGTGATGCAAACGATCCACCAATGCGGCGGCGACTTCATTGGCTGTCTTGACGCCAAACGCCGCAGCGACGGCACGAGCTTCATTTTCGATGATGCTGAAAAGGTCGAGCGAAGGAACATCGCAATGGTTTTTATTCATTCGGCTGTGCGTCATGTGAAGGCGATTGGGGCAAAAAGTTCGTCGTCAGCGGCGGACGGCTGTGCAACGGCCTGGATAGCGCCGGCTACTGCCGGCATAGGTGGCTGAGAGGGAAGATCGATGGGCTGCTTGCCAACGGTGCCCAACAGGTATTGCTCCCGCGCGTCCCAGTCGGCCGCGCGTAGGCGATGCAGGCGCAGCTCCGGGTGGTGGGCCGCTGCGAAGCCGTAGACCCAGGTGTCCAGCGGTTCATTGCGGGCGCCGCGTCGGTTTTCGAAGCGATTCTTGGCGGGGTTGAAGGTTTCGCTGACCAGCCCGCTGAAGTAGCTGGGCTCGAGTTCATCGCTGAAATGGGTCTGACGCTCTTCGGACCCACGGTCGGCATCCACGCTCAGCCGGCCGTACAGCCAGTGCTTGGCCGCCACGGTGCCCACCGTGTAGACGCGCACGCCCTTGCGGTCAGTGCGCCCGCCCTTGGTCACATCCTCCAACTTGGGTTTGCTGACAATGGGCGCATTGTTCTGCAACGCTCCACGAATCACCATGGGCCGGCGCACCAGCGCCTGCCGCCCCCAGTGCTTGACGTGCTCGCCCCGGTGGCCGCCCACGTCCACCGCGGTAGCGTCCACGGTCAGCAAGTAGCCGGCATCGCTTTGAATGGGGCGGTTGAGCAGGTCGGTCAGCGCAGCCCAGACAGCGCCGTCGGCAGGGTCTCCAGGCAGCTCCACATAGTCGAGCACCCAAAATGACAGCCCCCGGCCAAAGCCGATGAGCTTGACGGCCAGCCGGTTGTCCTGCGTGTCCACGCCGGCCACCACATACAGTACGCCACGCGGAGCGGTGCGCAAGTCGTAACGCTCGGCCCGCTCCTGGATCGCGTTGTGGCGGACGGCGCGCATGCTGGCGTCCTCCCAGGGCTCGGCCAGGCGGTCGTTCACAAAGGTCTTGAGGCGGGCCGGGTCGTTTTGCACTTCGCGCCACAGGGCGGCGAGTTCTGTCCAGGTGGGCCCCAGGCCGAACTGGTAGTACAGGCAGTTGATGTGATAGCCACGAACCCTGCTGTCGGGGTTCTCAGCCACCCAGCGACCAGCGGTGATCATGGCGGTCTTATGGTGCTCTTCAATGCAGCATCCGTTTTCCTCGCACACGTACCAGACCTGGCTGCCATCCTTGCTCCAGTGCAGCCCGGACCATTTGAGGTGCTGCATGTGGCCACAGTGCGGGCATGGAACGTGGTAGCGTCGCTGGTCGCTCTTGAGCCACTTGGCTTCGATGCGGCTCAAGCCCTTGATTTGCGGGCTGCTGATATAGGCTCGCAGCGAAGTGGCAGGAAATGCACTGGTGCGCCCATCGAGCATTTCGCCGGGGTCATCGCCGCCAGGGAAGTTGTTGGCGAATTCATCGAACTCGTCCACGAACAGCTTCATGACCGATGTGGATTTCAGACGGGCCGGGCTGCCCGCATGCTCCAGATAGAGCTGGCCGCCCACGAAGTCTTTGAAGGTGCGTGTGTTGGCAGAGTCCCGGCTGGCCACGCTGCGCAAGGCGGCCTGCACCGTCGGAGACTCTTCGATCATGGGATGGAGCTTTTGCGCCACCCATTTGTTCATGCTGACCTCGCCAGGCAGGCAAACCATGACAGGGCCTGGCGCATCGGTCATGGTGTAACCCAGGCCGTTTAGTACCACTTCCGTTTTACCGAACTGGATGGGCCACATCATGGCCATCTCGCGTACGCCGGATTTTGCGCTCATGCAGTCCATGGGTTCCTGCAACGGCGGGTTGCGACTGGTGCGCCACTGCCCCGCCAGCGCGCTGCCCTTGGTCGACAGGCGCCGCTCCGCATCCGCCCACTGGCTGACACTGCGACGCTTGCGCGGAGCCAAGGCCCGCGCCAGGGCGCGCAGCGCGCGCGCGGGGCATGCATAGGCAGTGCTCAGATCAGGCTGCATGGCCCACCCCCTTTCGACGCTGCTCCAATGCGGCGGCCAACTGCTCGATGGCGGCAGCCATCTCGGCCCGCGCAATATCCATCTGCTCCGTCAGAACACGCAGCACATCCTCCGGGCCCAGGCTGGCGAGCATGGGCCCGATGGTGGCGGGCACGGCATCGAGCACAGCCGACACGCGGGCCCCAGCGTCTGCAAACGCGCCAAGGGCTTCATCCACATCCATGAGTAGGCCCACGTCCTTGCGGTACGCAGCCTCTTCGCGCAGGGCGGCGTAGTGTTCACGCTTGGCTTTCCCGTCCTGAAAGTTATAGTTGCCAGCGCTTGCAGTGCCAGTGTTTACGGGAGATTCCTCTGGAGTTTCATCGCCCTCAACATGGATACTGATCGGCGGCAGTGACGCATCCCTGGCGGCGGCATGGCGGGCCGCTACGGCAGCGCGGCTTGGGTCGCGGGTCGCATCGATGCGCTGAATGCTCTCTGCAACCCGGACCTGCTTGCCGTCCTCCGTCATCACCAGACGGCCATCTTTTTTGAGCTGGTAGGCGTACCGTCCCTTGTAGCCCATGTGTGCATTGAACTCTGAGACCGTCAGGGTCTCGGGCCGGGTGCTGCTGGTGTCGGTCATACGCCTGCAGCCTCCCGGATGCGAAAGCGCAAGCGGCGCTCCAGATAGTTCTGCGCGTCGGCACGCTTGGCCACGGCGTCCATGTCCAGGCGCACGGTGTAGTTCCCCTGCGCAACGAACATCAGCACCGGCCGCACGTCCACCCCACCCGTTCCGCTGGCAGCCCAGATGCCGGCAGCCAGGTGAGCCGTGTTGCTGTCGGCCCGTAGCCGGCCATAGGAAACGAAATACCTGCGGCCGGAAACCTTCTTGGTGCCCTTGTGCACGCGCTTGTAGCCCTTATCGGACATGTTGGCCTTATAGCCTTGCTCCCCAAAGGCCTGGAGATAACTGATCAGTTGCACCAAGAACGATCCTTTGAGGTTGCCGTGACCATCGTCACTGCCGGGATACGGCGTTTTTGGGATGGCCGTCTGATAGCCATTGGGCAAGATGCCTGCGCGACGCAAAGCCAACTCACTGCGCTTGTCGCGTCGGCGCCCGCCCCAAGTCTGGGCATTCAGGATTTTTTGGGGATCCACACCCTTCCCGCCCATGTAGGCCGGCTGGATGCTGGCACTCAGCTTTTGCGGCGTGGCTTTCTGCACCCGGGGCGACTTGAGGATGTAGTTGGTCGGGTTGTCGAACTTCTCCTGCATTTCGGCTTGCATGGCGCGGCGCACTTCAAATGCCGTGTCGTTGATGGCCTTTGCTGCGGCTGCGCTCAATTGCTGACCAGACAGCTTGTGAAGCTGTGCCAGCACCTGAGCCTGGCCCGTGATCTTGGCATTCAGTTGAATGCTCATGACTGCCCGCCTCCTGTCACGTGGTAGCCCAGGGAAGCGTTTTCGCTATCGATGGCACCCAACCCCTTGCCAACGAATTCCGGGCTGCCCGTGAGCGTGATTTGCAGGCTGCGCAGGCCTGGGAACAGTCCCTGGGCCTGTAGCCCCTTGACCAAGGAATGCAACTGGGGCCAGTTGCGCACGACACGCTGCATCTGCGCGGCGTTGTCCGGGGAGCATCGAATCACCCTCTTCTCTTCTTCCAACATCTCATTTCCTTTGAAAAAAGGGTTGTGGGGTATGTGTGGGGCAGGCAGTGGGGCAAACATGTGGTGTAAGTCCTTGTCACGTTTGATGTGTGGGGCATGTGGGGTATGTGGGGCATGCACATGCACACACCTGCACACGCAGGCACGCATGTGTGTGCGCATGCCTGCGCACGCCCCCGTAAGGTGTGTTGCCCCACATGCCCCACAACCCTTATGAATCAACGACTTAATGCCACACACCATGCCCCACGACTTGCCCCACATGCCCCACAGTTGCGGGCGCGGCTGAAGGCGGGCGCTCATACGGCACCTCCGCGCAGGTCTTTGACGGCTTGCTTGAAAATGTCGATGCGCTCGCCCAGCCACTCGACCTCACCACGGCCTGGGGTCAGCTCGTGCCCGCCTGCCAGGAAGCAGACACTGCTGGGCCCCTTGATGCCTGTCAGCGTCTCGTAGCGCTTTTGCAAAATGGTGGCCCCATGCTTGCGATTGATGGCATTGGAAAAGCGCGGTAGGGGCAAGGAGCGCTCCCCGGTGGCTGCGCACCACCACTTGTAGACTTCGTACAGATCCATGGTCAGGCAAGGAGCCAGCACGGCAGGCCGCCCCCTTGCGGGAAAGCCCGACACATCACCTGCTTCGAAGGCACGCATGAACTTGCTGGGGCTGTCCAGGCTGAGGCTGATCAATTCCTGCTTGGCCGCAGTCATGGGCGGCAGCGTGGCGTTGGTGAATTCGCCCAGGTCCACATGCAAGAGGTAGTCGTATAAGGCCAGCGCGCCGCCCGCGTCGATCTCTGCTTTGACCTTGGCGTAGAAATCAGGCTGCAACTTGGCCGGCGTCCAGATGATGGCGTGGCGACGGTCGTCTTCCTCGAGCACCACGGGCATCGCCTCGTTGGAGAGGAAAACCATGTTGACGTGGTTGGCCTCATAGTAGGCCTGCATGTTCTTCGGGTTGATGCGGATCTGGTCGCCTGTGATGAACGCCTTCAGCTTGTTCTTGACGTGGTAGAGGTCCGAGCGCGCCACCACTTCGTCAGCGATCAGAAACAGCTTGCGGCTGGCCCAGTCGTTGAACTTGTCTTCGATGGCACTTTGGTCGATGGTCCACCCGTACTTGCCGAAGATCTGCATGTAGGCCTCGAAGAACATGTTCTTGCCCGTGCCCTGCGGGCCATGCAGCACGATGGTGGTCTTCATCTTGGCGCCCGGGTGTTGCAGCGGATAGGCCAGCCACTTGATCACCCATTGGTAAAGCGCTTCAGTTTTTTCGCCCCCCTCTTCGCTGCACATGTGCCACAGCAGATCCAGCAACAGAGAGCAGTCGCCGGGCTTGGGCTGGACTGGCCACCCATCCCACAGGTTGCAGCTGATACGGGTGTCTTTACCGGCCGGGTCAAACCCCACTTCTTCAGGCCGCACGATGCTTCGATCAGGGTGCTCACCCCAGGTGCGGAACAGGTCACGGCTAAGGCACAGGTGGCCCATGTCGGCCAACGTGACCAGTCGGTGCTCAACATGATCGAAGACCGCACCACCCTGGCCATAGACCAGAGCGAAGCGTTCGAGCAATTCATCGAGTGAGTCGATGGGGCGAATCGGCGATTTTTCACCCGCGACCGCCACCCCCACCCCCCCTTTGTGCAGAGCAAGGCGCGCGGCGCCCGGACCGGAACGCCAGCCAAGCTCCAGCAAGCGGGACTCGACCTGGGAACGCACTACATGCAGGCCTTCTCCCAGGTGCAGGTCATTGAAATCATTGGCCTTGTCGCCACGCTCCAACCAAGCTGCTCGCACGGCTTGCGGATCAGCAAAGCGCGGGGCCATCCATGCGCCGCCCGCTTGCATGGCGGCTGCGCTGGCCATGCTCACGCCGGCGTTGCCCGCCTTGTGCTCCTGGCCGCAATGCGAACAGGTGGCACCATCGGCCACCCACACGCGGGTCTTGCATTCCATGTTCCGGCCCAGACGTGCGCTCTCGCCCTCATCCTTGGCGTGGCACTTTTGGGTGTTGTCGTCGTCGGCACAGGCCAGGATGTGGATGCCCTTGTACCTGCCGCGCAGCGCATCGGCCACGGGTGCCAGGTTGTTGGCATCGAAGGCGACAGCCACCGGCAGACCCGTGGCACCGTGCAGGCTGGCGGCCGTGGCGTAGCCCTCGGCCAGCAGCATCAGGCCGCCCGCTGCCGGCATGCCGATCAGGTGGAAGTGCCCTTTCTTGACCAGGCCGGCAGGCCAGTATTCTTTTTCCTGTGTGCCAGCCTTGCGGTTCTTGCCGCGGATGATCTGCAGCCCATGGATGTGGCCCTGCACGTCCAGCAGCGGTATCACCATGGCCCCGCTGGGCGAGTAGCGCACGCCGTAACCGGCAACGCCCTTACGCGCCAGGTATTCGCTCTCGCCGGTGGGCTGGCATTGCTTCCACGCCTTGGCAGCCCTTGCCGCGGCGCGCGCGGCGTCTGCCTTGCGGGCAGCTTCGGCACGGCGCTTGTCCTGGGCCAGGCGGCTGCGCAAGGCCTCGGCCTGTTCACGGCTCAGCTCCTGCTTGCGGATTTCCACTTTCGTGGCGTTGTTCTCAGCGCCGCGCCAGATGCCATAAGTGCCGACGATCAGGTCGCTGCCGTTGTCCAGCCGCATCTCATGCAGCATGTACCAGCCACGCTTTTCCTTGCCACCGTCATTCGTGCGGCAACGGCGCATGCGCCCGATCTCCAGGGTTTCCACTTCCAGGCCGGCCGCCTGCAACTGGCCCAGTACGTCGAGGTAGTTGCTGCTCATGTCAGTAACTTCCAACCGTACTGACTACACACCCCGAGGGGCACGAATTACCCGCTTGCAGGCTAGCCAGGGAGGACCCACGACCGGATCTGCCTGTTTTTTGTGCAAATGTTGCAAAAAAGAGACGAGTCGCCCAATCCCCCACTGACAGGCGCGCGTGCGCGCCCTCGTGAAACCAAAGGGGGGCGGGGAACGGGGCAGCACGGCCCGTGGGCTCAAGCACGGGGCACCACGCCGTCGCGGCGCATGCTCCAGCCATCGAGGTGGAAAGGTTCATGGTGGTTGCTCTAGTAGTGCGTGAGCGCTGGGCATCACCCCGGCGCTTGCTGGCCGAAAGCACGGCCGAATAAAAGCGCTCGCGCAACCCAACCTTGCGAATCAGTGCCGCCAGGTCATGGCATGCACAGGCCACGCGGGCTGATAAGACCCGGCCGCAAGGCGTCATCGGGAAGGCGAGCGTGAAAACCAAATCAGTCCTCGACCTTCGGCACGCGAGCCGCAGTGGTGCTCACGAGGTGGCCAACTGCAGCGATCAATTCCTGGGCCTTGTACTCATTGCGGCGCTGCGCATTGCGGGAAACTGCCCCGCGGCCCTTCAGAGAATCTGCAGCCGCGCTCGTGAGCTCTCCCACCGCAAACTGGAATTGCGCAAATGCATCGAGTGGGTCACCACCCGCCTGGTCTGGCGTGGCGCGCACGCAGGTGTAGCCCAGCTGTTTGGCCATGGCGCGCAGCACCGACACGTTGTTCGCGACAACCTGCAGCAGCAGCGCCTCCTTGAGCGTGAGGTGATGCGATGTGTTCGCCGGGTTCAACTTGTGCTGCAGCGTGTTCGCAGAAACCCCCATGCGTTGGGCCAATGCTGGAACGCCGCCCGGAAAATGCTGGGCCGTCAGATGGGCCGCATCCAGCACATCCATGCCGGAAGCCATGTCGGCCTCAGCCCCCACGTCGCCATAGCCCAAAGAGACGCCAACTGAGAAAGTAGGGGTCATGCAAACACCTCACTGCAAAGGAATCGAAATGCCGAACACGAACAGCACGCCGGACAACATGGAATGGCAAATGGTTATGGAGCTCTTCCTATCCCAGATGGTCTTTGTTCTCGAGGGAGAAGGCCGCGGCGGATTCACTGCTGACAAGCTCACGCGCTGGCTCGATACCTGCACCGAGCGCATGCTGGAAACAGGCAGTGTCCCGACATCCACGGTGGCAGCGCTACGCGCACTGCAGGCACGGGTGCTGGCGTGACGATGGAAAGCACGCAAAAAGGAGCCCGCCCGGGCCTTGGGTACGATGGCAGCTTCCACACGACCAACAACGCCAAGGAGGGCGGGCATGAACAAAGAACAACTGGAAATACTCAACATCACGCAAGAAGTCCTCAGAGGGCTGGTGATGGCTGTTGGGGCAACGTCTCCAGAGAAGCTAGCGGAGCTGTCAGCCAGTCTCCAAGCGTTCTCGCAAGCTCCGGGCATTTCGCCAATTTCGGCTCAAATGCTGCAAGACCTTGCCAAGGGGCCAGGTGTTTTTGCTTCCGCTGGCAAACCTCGCCAGTAGTTGAAGCCCGCTCGTCAAGCAACTTGCGGCGCATCCATTCAGCACACGCCGCCGGTGGTGATTTCTTATTCATGGGTGATCTCCTGAGTCGGGGAGCTGACGCGGGGCGCAGGTTTGCCGAGAAAAGACTTCAGGCCATAGACGTGCTCAAGCTGAAGCGACAGGCCATAGCTATGAGCCAATTCAATGACCCGCGCGGCCTTTTCAATGGTCGGATCAGACTCGCCGCGCTCAAACTGACCAACAGCGCTCTGCGTGCAGCCAATACAGTCACCGAATTTGGCCTGAGTCAGTCCGACATGGGCGCGGATAGATTTGATCTGATTCATACACCGCATAGTAGCAATGCTGCTTTGCCAAGTCAACAGCAATGCTGTTTACTACTTCCAAGCAGTCACGCTACTGTCTGCTAATGACCATGAGGAAAGTAAAAGTCACCCCTGAAACGCTGGACGAGTCGCAGCGTCTGAAGAAGCTTTGGGACGCAACAAAGGATCGCCCCAACCAAACAGTTTTCGGCGAGATGTACGGAGTTGGAAATCAAAGTGCCGTGGGCCAGTTCCTGCGCGGGGACACCCCTCTAAGTCTAAAAGCTGCGGTTGGATTTGCTAAAGGATTGCGCTGCGAAATAGAAGACTTCAGCCCAAGGCTGGCCAAGATAGCAGCCGAAGCAGCACAGGTATTGGGTAAGGATGAGGAAGCGGAGTTCATCCCTGTCCGCCACTACGCTGTAAAGTTCTCAAATGGCCATGGCCGTGCTGTGTATGACGAAAACGCGAAGCCTTCACTATCATTTCGTGCTGACTTCATTCGCCAGCTTGGCATAAAGCCACTGAATGCTGTGGTGGTGGATGCCGACGGCGATAGCAACATGCCCCTTGTCCAGGAAGGCGGTGTTGTGTTGATCGACCGGGGTGCCAAGGAAGTCATCAACGGGAAGTTCTACGCGTTCCGAGCAAATGGCAATCTGCTGATCAAGCGCCTCAATGCTCTTGAGGACGGATCAATCTTGGCTGTGCCCGAAAATCGGGCGTACGAGCCAAAAATCTATCGAGAAGGCGATGATTTTGAGATCATTGGCCGCGCCCGTTGGACCGGGCACTTGCTCTAGAGCTACCGTGCGAATAGCAACACCTGACCTCCCGATGGGAGGTTTTTTTGTATCTTACAAAAAAATAGCAGCATCACTGTTTACACATCAAAGCAGTATTGCTACTATCCATCCTGTCGCAGCAATGTGATGGGCACCACGGTATCGACCGGGCAAGCCCCGGTCTTTCAAAATTTGCCGGATACCCCAGGCGCCACTGAGCGGCCGCACATGCGGCACCACGTAGAAAGCGCCCTGCACCAGCCCCACGCCTGCAGACCAGGAAGCGCGTGAAACCTGGCCTTCTCTGGCAGAGCGCATCGCGTGGTGCGCCATGACGCTACAAGGCCTGACCCCGCACAGAAGTTGCGAAAAGCACAGGCAGGGCGCCCAGCAGTCGTGGCGAGGTAACGATTGACGTGCAGTGCACACCGGGCTGGTGGGCAGTGCGCAAACCCCTGCGCCCTGGAGCCACCAGGTTGCAGGGGTTTGCAGAAAATACGCGCAGCCAGACTACGTGCCTCTCCTACGTTTATGATCACTTTTCACAATAAAGGGAGCAGAACGACATGGCGAGTTACGTAGAGAACACACTCATTGCAAATGAAAAAATCGTCTATGAGGCGAAGATCAGTATCTGGTCTTTGCTTCCCAGCATATTCATTGGATTTATATTGTTGTTTTTCTATGGCATAGGCCTGATTGTTTGGCTGCTAGCCTACCTCCGGTACACGTCAACAGAGCTTGCAATCACCAACAAGCGCGTGATCGCCAAGTTCGGATTTATCAGTCGAAAGACCGTAGAGCTGAACCTCACCAAAGTGGAAAGCCTGCAGGTCAACCAAGGCATCCTCGGCAGAATCTTCAACTTCGGAACACTTGTGATCTCTGGAGCGGGAAATCCTCAAGCACCCATACCTGGAATCTCCAACCCAATGATCTTCCGCAAGGAGTTCATGGAATTTCAAGACCAAATTCGGACAGATGGATCTAACTAAATCCACCTCGAGATAAACCCAAAGCCCGCGACGCGGGCTTTTTCTTTTGTTGCAAGAAGAGAATTCCGCCTCCGCAATCACAGCCATCCCGCCAATGAGCGGGCTTTTTTTCGCCTACTCATCGGAGCCAGCCATGCATCAGACCGTCCAGCCACCCCGCCGCACGCTGCCCAGCGTGCGCTGTACTGATCCAGCTTTCGTCTACCGGAATGCTGACGACACGAATATCAGCGCGACCTTCCAACGGGCAAGGCAGGCCATTGGACTCGAGCAGCGCCAACACCAGGCGCACCAAAGCGCAACCCAGGACCAAGCCACAGCTAGCCAGCGTCGCCGCGTGCGCGCCGGTGCCGCCGCCAGCTTGCCTCTGTTCTAACTCTTGGAGAAAACCATGCGCTCGTACCTCATCACAGTCAGCGGCATCAGCTACATCGTGCAGTCGACCAGCAGCTGCCAAGCCGCAGCCAACGCCATCGAGTTGCACCCGGAGGCTCGCGGCATCAGCGTCCGCGCGCTGCGCGCGCACCGCGTCTCCTGAGTTTTTAGCCAAGCAGGCGCAATCAATGCCAAGCGCCGCCACCCGATTCACCAACCGCTCGAAAGGAGCAATTTCATGCATGCAGCACCAGAAACCACTACAGCTGTCACCGACGTGGGCGAATTCATCACCGACCTGGACGCTGGCCAGTTCGATCGGATGCTTTCCGCCGCACTCAGCCAGGTGGCAGCCGGCGTGGTCAACAACAACAAGGTCGGCGAAGTCAACGTCAAGCTGACCTTCGAGCGCATCCCGGGCACGCACCAAGTGAGCGTGAAACACGCCCTTAAATTCAGCAAGCCAACGGCCGACGGCAAGGCCGGCGAAGAGGCCACGCGCAAAACCGTGATGCACGTTGGCAAGTTCGGCAAGCTGACGCTGACGCCGCCCAATCAGATGTCCATGTTCAACAAACAGGGCCAGCCCAGCGCCACGGCGTAAACCAGCGCAAGTCACCCAGCCTGCCCGCACCGGCTCATCGCCGCGCGGGCTTTTCTTTGTTTGCAACCTTCTTTTTCGCAAGACCACCATGGACCAAACCACCGGAATCAGCGCCATCCCCCTCAACAGCATGGGCTTCGCTCCTGAGAAATCCATTGACCAGGCCTCCGACGCCTTCATCGCGGGCATGACCTCCAGATGGGGCGCTGCAGCACTGCCTGAAGACTTCAAACTGCATGACCTCGAGGCTTATCTGACCACCCGCCGCCGCGCGCGCGGGATCATGAGCACGCCATACATCAATGATTTTGTGGCCTACGTTCTCCAGCACCAGGACAGCGGCAGCACCATCTTCGTGGACGCAACCTCCATGAGCGCAGTAGGCGTGCTGGATCTGGGAACGCCCGAGGCCCCTGGCCACAGCGGCAACAAAGCCAAGCTGGCGCCTCGGCGCACTGCAGCCTACCAGGCGCTGCTCGACGTGTGCAACGGCCAGAGAACGCAGAAGGAGCTGGCCGAGTGGCTGGAAGACTGGAGCGAAATTCTGCAGGCCAGTGTCGACAGCGTACCGATTGACATCGGCAAAGCCATCACTTCGGTGCGCAACATCACCATCGAAGGGATGGCCAAGGCAAGCCATGTCGAGGAATCGCTCAGCGCCTCGCGCAGCACCTTCGAGAGCATCAAGGCCAGCAGCGACCAAAGCCTGCCGACGCACTTCACGCTCTACTGCCAACCCTATGCCGACTTGCCAGCACGCAACTTCACGCTGCGCATGAGCGTTCTGACAGATGCCAGCAAACCGCGCATGCAACTGCGCATCCAGCTCCTGGAGCAGCACACCGAAGAAATAGCATCCGAGTTCGCAGAAATTATCCGCACAGCCGTTGTAGATGCCGTGCCGGTACTGATCGGCACCTACGAAAAGTCTGCGTAAGCACCCGCCGCCCCGGCCAATGTCGGGGCCATGAGCCAAGCGCCTGCAGCCATGCGGGCGTTTGCCTCATGCCATGCAAAGGAGGCCTATGAAGCACGCCGGAATCCTCTTTCTCAGCCGCACCAAGCCCGCAGCCAGCATCTCTGCTTGTGGTTCCTTTCAGCTGGTGCTGCTGCTTTTCGACCGCATTGGGCCGCAGCAGGTGGAACCCTGGCGCGTGGTCTGGGCCGGGCCCGCCGCCCGCCGTTTTTGGGATGCGCACCAGTCCGCCTTGGTGGCTGGCACCGCCTTGCAGGTTGAGCTGGAGCGCGCCCGCATCCACACGCTGAGCACGCGCCCACCCATGGCCGAGGTGCATGCACGGGTGATCAGCGCCGAACTCGCTCCAGCGCGCCACAGCTCGCACCCTGCGGAGCAGGCCCATGCCTGACGTTATCCATGAGCAGTACGGCCCGCTGGCTGTGCACCACGCCAAAACCGAAATTGAACGCCACGCAGTCTCTGCGTATCGCGCAGGCCTTTCGCCAAATGAGGCCTGCCCACACCCATTTCACAGCCAAAGCGGTCTGCATTGGCTGGCCGCCTACAACTTGTCCATCCCCCTCACCGCAAGGCTCAGAAATGCAACGCAAAAAAGCACCTCCCCCCAATAGCGCCACGGCAATGGATTCCAAAGAATTTCCCGTGCTGCGCGCCCGCGAAGTGGCCCGACGCCGTGAGCACTACGATGGAGCTGAACTGCGCCCGAACCCCGGTCTTCCGCCAGGCCGGCTGCGGGCCTACCGGTTGCCCAGCCGCATGGGCGACAAGCTCCACTACCCCGACGGGCGCGTGGAGCCTGCACCATGAACCGCGAACAACGCCGGGCCGCCAAGCGCGGCGCCCGCCGCCCCGCCCGCCGAGAGCGCCAGGTCAGCCAGTTGATGCACTCGGTCCTCGATGTCGATTTCAAAGCCAGGTTCGCTGCACTCAAGCAGGCCGCCGAGGTGCAGTGCCTAGCCAGCGACGACACGGCGCAGATCGCGGCAGACGCCGGCTACCTACTGTTCATCACTCTGCGCGCCCTTGAGATTGATCAGTTTGAGTTGGAGGATGCCGAGGTCATCGACGGCCTGGCCCTGATGGGCAACGCCCTGGCGGACATCAACGAGGCCTGCACGATCACCGACGAGCAGCGCGCCGAGATGGTTGCTGGCATGGACTACCTCGACGCCCTGGTACAGGTGCTGTCCAAGAAGGCGCTCAGCTATGCGTGGCGCCAGGTCGAGGATCGCGCGCACCAGGGAGACATCGGCACGGCCAGCCTGAATGCGCTGCTGGGCCAGCTCTCACAGGAGGCAGCATGAACGCCCGTCAACCGACCCGCGCCGAGCGCGACCAACCCGCCGACCTGCGCGCCAGCGAAGACGCCCGGGCCGTGTGGTGGCA
>JBBKVU010000177.1:0-8589 GCA_037968595.1 Comamonas sp. | reverse complement strand
ATGTGGGGTGCCGACGGCAAGCCCAAGGACACCAAGGCCGTGATCCCCGAGTCGAACTTTGCCCGCATCTTCCAGGAAGTCATCCACTTCTGCAAGACCAACGGCAACTTCGACCCGGTGACCATGGGCACCGTGCCCAACGTCGGCCTGATGGCGCAGCAAGCCGAAGAATACGGCTCGCACGACAAGACCTTTGAAGTCGCCGAAGGCGGCGTCGCCAACATCGTCGACCTGGTCACGGGCGAAGTGCTGCTGTCGCAGACCGTGGAAGCCGGCGACATCTGGCGCATGTGCCAGGTCAAGGATGCCGCGATCCGCGACTGGGTCAAGCTGGCCGTCACGCGTGCGCGCAACTCCGGCATGCCTGCGGTGTTCTGGCTCGACCCCTATCGTCCGCATGAAGCCGAGATGATCAAGAAGGTCGAGACCTACCTCAAGGACCACGACACCAATGGCCTGGACATCCAGATCATGTCGCAGGTGCGCGCCATGCGCTACACGCTCGAGCGCGTGATCCGCGGCCAGGACACCATCTCGGTGACCGGCAACATCCTGCGCGACTACCTGACCGACCTGTTCCCGATCATGGAACTGGGCACCAGCGCCAAGATGCTGTCCATCGTGCCCTTGATGGCCGGTGGTGGCATGTACGAAACCGGTGCCGGCGGCTCGGCTCCCAAGCATGTGCAGCAGCTGGTCGAAGAAAACCACCTGCGCTGGGATTCGCTGGGCGAGTTCCTGGCGCTGGCGGTGTCGCTGGAAGACCTGGGCATCAAGAACGGCAACAACAAGGCCAAGATCGTCGCCAGGACGCTGGACGAAGCCACGGGCAAGCTGTTGGACAACAACAAGAACCCCTCGCCCAAGACCGGCCAGCTCGACAACCGCGGCAGCCAGTTCTACCTGGCCCTGTACTGGGCCCAGGCGCTGGCCGCGCAGACCGACGACGCCGAACTGGCTGCCCAGTTCGCACCGCTGGCCAAGCAGCTGGCGGACAATGAGCAGACCATCGTTGCCGAACTGCTGGCCGTGCAGGGCAAGCCCGTCGATATCGGCGGCTACTACCAGCCCGACCTGGCCAAGCTTGACGCCGCAATGCGTCCCAGCGCCACGCTGAACGCCGCCCTGGCATCGTCCAAGGCCTGAGGCCACGGCGCCCCGCCTGCGGGGCGCGGCTGAAGACACCAAGCCGGCGGCCGCCGAAAGGGGCCGCCGGCTTTTTTGTGCCTGGCGCTCAGCGGCTGGTGAACGGCCGTCCCGTGAGCTTGGCGCCGGCCTTGAGGTTCTTCTGCGCGAACCAGCCCTGGTTCATTTCCAGCACATAGCGCACCGGCTGGGCCGAGCAGTGCGATTCCTCGCTCAGCGGCTGCATGTCGGCCAGGTTGACGATGCTGCCGTCATCGGCGACAAATGCCGCGGTCAGCGGCAGCAAGGTGTTCTTCATCCAGAAGCACTGGCGCGCGGGCTGCTCGAACACAAACAGCATGCCTTCGTGGGCCGGCATTTCCCTGCGGTGCATCAGGCCGGTCTGGCGTTCGTTGAACGTCTGCGCGACCTGGGCGTCGATGCGGAACTTTCCTGCCCGCAGGTCGGTGCGCGGCAGCTGCAGCTGGGGCTTGTCCTCGGCCCGGGCGACGGGCGTGGCAACGGCGCCGAGCAGCGCAACAAGGCTGACCGCAAGGGCCAGGGCAGGGCGGCGCAATGGCGTGCGCAGCGCGTTCAAGCGGGCGGAAAAGGCAGGCATGGCGTGGAAAGTGTTCAGACGATGCGTGAAAGAAAGAGGCATGCATGCAGTCTGCCAGAATCGGGGCTCTGGCTGTCGCGCAAGGGCGGCAAAATCCGGCATTCGGGCATGCGCCATTTTGGTGCAAACTCGCAGGACTTTGTCGCTAAAATCGTGGGGCTTTTCCCCTTGCTGAATGAAATCAGCGTTCTCACCGGAGAGTTTTGTCAATGACCCGCTACCAGCATATCCAGGTGCCCGCCCAAGGCCAGAAGATCACGGTCAATGCCGACATGTCGTTGAACGTGCCGGACGAGCCCATCATTCCCTATATCGAAGGCGACGGCACAGGGCAGGACATCACGCCGGTCATGCTCAAGGTGGTGAACGCGGCCGTGGCCAAGGCCTATGGCGGCAAGAAGAAGATCCAGTGGATGGAAGTCTATGGCGGCGAGAAGGCGACGCGCGTCTACGGCCCCGACGTCTGGCTGCCCGAGGAAACGCTGCAGGTGTTGCGTGAATACGTGGTCTCGATCAAGGGGCCGCTGACCACGCCCGTGGGCGGGGGCATTCGCTCGCTCAACGTCGCGCTGCGCCAGGAGCTCGACCTGTATGTCTGCCTGCGCCCGGTGCAGTACTTCAAGGGAGTGCCTTCACCGCTCAAGGCCCCCGAGAAGACCAACATGGTGATCTTCCGGGAGAACTCCGAAGACATCTATGCGGGCATCGAATACGAAGCGCGCAGCGACAAGGCGAAGAAGCTGATCGATTTCCTGATCAACGAGATGGGCGTGAAGAAAATCCGCTTTCCGGAGACATCGGGCATTGGCATCAAGCCGGTCTCCATCGAAGGCACGGAACGCCTGGTGCGCAAGGCCATCCAGTACGCGATCGACAACGACAAGCCCAGTGTGACCATCGTGCACAAGGGCAACATCATGAAGTTCACCGAAGGCGGCTTTCGCGACTGGGCCTACGCGCTGGCGCAAAAGGAGTTCGGTGCCCAGCCCATCGACGGCGGCCCGTGGTGCAAGTTCAAGAGCCCCAAGACCGGCAAGGACATCGTCATCAAGGACTCGATCACCGATGCCTTCCTGCAGCAGATCCTGCTGCGCCCGGCCGAGTATTCGGTGGTCGCGACGCTCAACCTCAACGGCGACTACATTTCCGACGCGCTGGCGGCCCAGGTGGGCGGCATAGGCATAGCACCCGGCGGCAACATGTCGGACTCCGTGGCCTGCTTCGAAGCCACGCACGGCACGGCGCCCAAGTACGCGGGCAAGGACTATGTGAACCCGGGCTCGGAAATCCTTTCCGCGGAAATGATGCTGCGCCACATGGGCTGGACCGAGGCCGCCGACCTGATCATCCATTCGCTGGAGAAAGCCATTCTCACCAAGCATGTGACCTATGACTTCGCGCGCATGATGGATGGCGCGACCCAGGTGTCGTGTTCGGGCTTTGGGGAAGTCATGATCCAGCAGATGGATTGATGTTTCCGGGGGGGGGGCATAGTGCCCCAAATCTAAGCCTCCTCCCTCTGTGGGTGGAGGCTTTTTTGTCTCATGTTGTCTCATGATGTTGCCTGAGTGACCGGCTCCAAGGCTCCATATTTGGCCCCATAAGGGCTCCAAGGCTCCAGTGTGGGGCCCGCCTTGGAGCCATGGATGCCAGCCCAGAGACACATCAACTGCAGCCTCAAGCCTTCGATCATCAACGCCGCAAAGCCGCAGGAAAAGGCATTTGTCTTGACCGATGGAGGCGGGCTGTACATCGAAGTCATGGCGGGCGGGTCAAAGGTCTGGCGCTATTCCTACCGCATCGACGGGCGGAGGCCAAAGCTCACCATCGGCCCATATCCTCAGATTGGCATTGCCCAGGCCCGAGATGCTCATGAAGGCATGCGCGCGCTTGTTGGCCAAGGTATTGACCCCGCCAGCGAGAAGAAGGCCAAGGAGGAACTCGCGCAGCGTAGCGTGACGTTCCGCGAGTTCTCTCTGGTGTGGCTGGTGGAGACCATGACCCACTTGTCCGAGAACTACCGCATGCAGACCATACGGTTTCTCGACTCCTACATCTGCCGGGAGATTGGGAAATGCGCCTGGACGAGGTAAAGCCCCGCAACGTTCTGGTCATCCTTGAGAAATAGAAGGGGACGCCGACTACTGCGGACCGATGCCGATCGCTTGTCCAGCAGATCTACAACTTCGCCATTCGGAAGCTGCTGGTGGACACAAACCCGGCTACACCCCTGCGTGGCGCCATCGTGGTTCCGGCGAAAACCCATCATCGCCACTTGAGCGAAAAAGAACTTGCGGCGTTCTGGAAAGAGCTGGAAAAGCAGCGAACCGCTACGGTCATCATTACTTATGCAGCGGAATTGCTGATGCTGACCATGGTGCGCAAGTCTGAATTGCGTCTTGCAAAATGGGAGGAATTTGATTTTGAAGAGGGCCGGTGGGATATTCCCGCCCACCGCATGAAGATGCGCATTCCTCATCGGGTGTGGCTCTCTCGACAGGCCATTTGGCTGTTTCTCTACATGAGGAAGATCACGGGCCATCTGGATTACGTCTTTCCGACGCGCTTCATCGGGTCACAAAATAAGCCTATCAGCGAAACTTCCTTGAATCACTTTTTCAAGCGACTGGATTTTGATGTGCCGGACTTTGCACCTCACGGCACGAGAGGCACGGCAGCCACGCTGTTGCGCGAGCATGGCTTTCCGAAGGATGTTGTGGAGCTGCTCCTGGCGCACACAGAGCGTGACCAGTCGGCTGCAGCATATTCCCACATGGAACTGGCGCCCGAGCGAAAGAGGGCGCTGCAGTTCCTTGCCGACAGGATTGATGAGCTCACGCTTGACAAGCCTGAGTCGTAAGCGCGCGCACCTGCTCAATAGGCCACACGGGCGTGCCGCCCAGTCTTGAGGGCTTTTGGGGCCTTGCCGTCGGTCACCCATCGATGCCAGGTGCTGCGAGTGATGGGTCGCAGGCCTGGGCGGCCGGTTTTCGGATTGCGGCAGATGTCGTATCGCTGGCCGGGGTCGTTCGCTGCTTGTGCTGCAATGGGTGAATTCTATATGCGTAGATTTCAATCTTTCAGCACTTGTAGATATATGTTCGACGAAATTGTTTTTCTACGATAATTGGCCCATGGACACCAATTACGCAGACGAACAAAAACCCGCTCGAGGCGGGGGAGGGTGAGACGTGCGATGGTCAGCAACGACCCATGCTGCCGTCATCGAGACGGTGTCTATGGGTCGGTCCTGAGACTGATCAGGAGCGCTGGGCAGCCAAGGAGAAGCTCGAGGAAGTATTGGGGCGCATAGACGCCATGTTTTAGGCCCTTGATTGCCCCGAAGGAGGCGAATCGCATGAGCGCCGACTAAAGATGCTTCGACACTTCATCGCAAGCGGGATGCGTCGCGCGCTGGAGCTGGAGGCTCTATTATTTGAGCGCGATCCGCAGGATGTGCCGCGTCAGATGGAGACGCTGGCTTTTGATAGCTTCCATACCCATAGGACACCTCTTCGAGCGCGCCCCGCAGGCAGCATGTAATTTCCTCGGGAGGGTCTACAGCTTTAGCACTGAGAGGCGTTGCGATATTTGAACCGGAATACTCGTAGAATTGTCGGCCTTCCTCGCTCTCAAAGACGTGGACGGCAAGCCCTCGCAACTTGCATTTGAGGCTCTCGTACCCATATCGAGCGCGCTCGCCGTCCCCCGACGATAACCGTTGGCGCCCACCACACAGATCAATAAGCGCGCGAATGTCTATAGCGACGTCCGCGATGAGCTGCTCAATTTTTGCTTGTCGTATGGCGTCATGTCTGCTGGCCGGGAATTTCGGTGCAGTTCGGTCCGCCACCTGATTTCAAGGAATCATTTATCTGATTCTTATTTTTAATCAGATGCTTAATATCTTTTGTGAACACCTCCAGCTCGGCTTCTTCAATGGTAGCGTAGCCTTTCTTGCCTGTGATTCGGATGATTCGTGAGTTGGCTTCTGCGAATTTTAGAAGCCTGCTTTCGTCATCTTTTTCTAGCGCGAAAGTCCATTTCTCATGAACCCGTCGACCTTCATTATCTCTATCTACTTCGTTTGGGTCAGTGGATTTCTCGAAAACCACCTCACCTTCAGCCATGAAGGCAATTTTATCCATAAATAGCCATCCGTTGTCGCCGTTGAAGTTGGGTTGCAGAACCGCTTTTGCATCCCTGCATTCAATAGCGGCTATGTACATGTTCACCATGGTACCAATGTCGCCTGCCTTGAAAGCTGCAGTTATGATAGGGGTCATGTAGTCGACTTTTTTGAATCCGTCTCGGCGACTGGAGTAATATTCGACGCAATTTTTTGATTCAGAATTCTGATCAAAGCATGCGTAATATTTCGTTATTCCGTTTTTGTCGATATTCTTCTCGCTCTCTTTGAAGGCGGATGTAAAGTCTCTTTTCCAATCAGTGGCTGTATACGCCTTTACTTCCACCTTGGCCGGCTCGGTAGCCACTACTGGCACCGCTTTTTTTTCTTTGTCCATGCAGCCGACAAGCGTCGAAATCGAAATGACCACAGCAGATAATCCAGCTGCTTTTGCGTACATCAACATTCTCGCCCCACTCTAGATAATGATAAATAAATCAACCCTGATGCAGGGTCCACCAAGCCCTTACGCGGCCAGCAACGTTAACTGAGTCCGCAGCGCTTTTCAAATCGATGCGCTCTTCGTCAGGAAACTCTGCCTCATTGTCGCTTCGTAGTATTAGTGTTCCGCTTGAAAGGATGAGCGCTCGCTTCAGCAGTAGTCTGTCGCAGACATCCAAAACGTAAATGCCGGGAACATCGATTGTTTTTTGCCCTACATCTACAAACACCAAATCATGATCCCGGATTGTGGGTAGCATGCTTTGGCCACATCCAGTCAGAATCTTAATCCTCTTATAACTGGTGCTGCCGACCTTCTGGCGCACCCAGCTCTCTAAGATATCCAAGTGGCGAACAATGTGGGCGGGCTCCGTCAAACCCCGGCCGGGGCCCATGGATGGCTTTGGCGACAGATGCTGAAGCCTGACATAGCCCGATGGCAAGTCGTCATAGTCGCTTACTGGCACGCCCACTGGCGAAGGAGCAGGGGCCGCTGTCAGCTTGGGCTCGTAGTCCTGATTCTCTGCCTCCAGCATCTCTACCGTCATGCCCAGTCCATGTGCAATGGCTGAAGCGTACTTTGTGCGGCTGCTGTCGCGATTCTCGAGCGCAGAGATTGTCCCCACATCTACACCTGAGCGCTCGGAAAGCTGCTCCAGAGTGAGTTTCGCTTTTTCTCGGTAATGCCGAATTTGTGAGCCAAGTGCCATAGCCTGCAATCATTAAACATTTGTTGAACTGCAACAAATACAGTTGTTGAGAAAAATTATCTACAACTGTAGATTTTTCTGCATGATCGCAATCACTCAAGCCATCCAGGGCCCAGGCGGGCCCTCGAAGGTCGCCCGCGAATGCGGCGTCTCAGTGCAGGCCGTGTGCTTGTGGTGCGATGGTCTGCGCTCGCTCCCTGCAGAGCACAGCATCACCCTAGAGAAGATGAACCAGGGTCGAGTCCGCTGCGAGCAGATGCTCCCAGACGTCGACTGGGCATACCTGCGCTCCACCCAACCCACCCAGGAGGTCACCCATGGCTAGCGTGAAGCTTCCCGCAGTGGACATGGAGGCAATGGGCGCCGGAGACCCCGGCGCTTTCACGCTTGCCGTTGCGGCTTGTGCGGCTCACTGGCTCAGCATGTCCGGCTCTCACATTGCGCTGCCGCTTCATGCGTTGCACGTCGCACGAGAGGAGGGCGCGGCAAAGGCTGGCCTGATGGGTGCTGCGATGGACCTCCGCGACCTACTGGCCCAAAGCCCGGATGGTCGGCAAGCCCTGCGTGATTTCGGTTTTGAGCCATTCCTTCAGAACGTCGAAAGTGAATGACATGCCTGGCTTGAGGACGTTCGCTTTGGCCTTGTTCCACAGCGTGTCGTCGCGAATTGCATCCACGAACTCGCACCCCGCCCAAGTGAGCCGTTGCACCCGAACGCTTGGCGGTTCGCCCGACTCGTACGTCTGCACAAAGGCGGCGATCAAGCCCGCCTCCTTCATCCAGACGACATGCATGGCAAATGCGGCTTCTTCCACGCCCTTGTCTTCCATGCTGGTGAGCACGTACCCGAATTCCATTTCTTCGACTTCTAGCGCAATGCGCCGAATTAAGTCCATATCCCGTTTCATGTCCGCCCTCCCTGGCGCTGGTTGCGTAGGAACTCCCAGAATAGCTCAGGGGGCGGCGGGCACCTTTCCCTCTCGTTGTTTTGGTTTTCATGCGACGCGTTTCGTTTTCCGCAGCGTTGTGGGAGACGACTGGCCCAGCCTGGGCCGCTGGCTTCTGCAGCACGCCGGCCGAATTCTGGAGCACCGCTCGGGCGGCGATGGGGGTCGGACATGACGTGGCAAACCCATCAACTGCTGGCCGTGCTGAACCTGGTCATTTGCGCCGGCATCGCCTGGGCCTGCATCTGCCGGCTCAATTCCGAGATCTGCCGACGACACCGCACGGTGCGCGCCAAGTATTCGCTCCTGCTGGCTGGCGCGCTGGCCAGCGGCATGCAGCCGGCGCTGTGGGGCTCCTGGCCCACGGTGGGCGGTGTGCTGTTTGCCGGCTGCGTGCTGGCAGGCCAGGCGATCAACGTGGTGCGCTGGTACGGCCAGACCCACCCAATGCGACGGAAGGAAGATCAATGACATTCGACAAAGCATTCGAGCGCCTGATCGGCCATGAAGGCAAGTTCACCGATAACCCCAAGGATGACGGCAACTGGACGGGGGGCA
>JBBKVU010000176.1:0-4426 GCA_037968595.1 Comamonas sp. | reverse complement strand
GTCGCTGGATGTCATGCGCGAGGCGCTGCAGCAAGGCCACAGCCATGGCCTGGTGCGCAGCGTGCTTGACATGGGCCAGGAGGCGCTGGCGCTGGCCGACGCCTGCGTGCTCGCGCACGGCGCGCAGGATCCCATCCTAGCGTTCTATGTGGACCACCTGCACCAGCAGGCGCGGCGCCACCAGCCCGCGGCGCGAGAAGCCACGGCCACGGCCGCGCCTTGCGAGCCGCTTTCCGAGCGCGAGCTTGAAATCCTGCGTGCGCTGGCGCAGAGCATGTCGTACAAGCGCATTGCGCTGGCGCTGGGAATCTCGCCCGAGACCGTGAAATGGCATCTGCGCAATGTCTACGCCAAGCTGGGCGTGATGGGTCGCGATGACGCTGTGGCGAGCGCGCGCGGCATGGGACTGGTACCGGGTTAACGCGCACAGGGCCAGGCCCGAGAGGGCAAACCCGGCCTACCCACTACGGGTGGGTGGGGTGGCGCAGGTGGGTCGCATGATGACCCAGAGCCCACTACCGCATGCCCTGTCCCATGAGTCACGCCCCTTCTTCCACGCCCTCGGTCCAGGCCTTTGATACGCAGCGCCTGGACGCCTTTTTGCGCCAGCGCCTGCCCGATCTCGACGGCGCCATGCAGCTGCAGGCCATAGGCGGCGGGCAATCCAACCCGACGTTCTTTCTGAGCTATGGCGAGCGCCAGATGGTGTTGCGCAAGAAGCCCGCGGGCGAGGTGCTGCCGTCGGCGCATGCGGTGGACCGCGAATACCGCGTGATGCAGGCGCTGGCCGGCAGCGCTCTGCCCGTGCCGCCCATGATCCTGTACCACGAGCAGGCGGATGTGATAGGCACGCCGTTCTATCTGATGGAGCGTGTGCCCGGACGGGTGTTCAACGACAACGCCTTGCCCGGCATGGCGCCGGCCGAGCGGCGCGCGATCTATCTGGCCATGGCCGACACGCTGGCCACGCTGCATGCCGTCGATTGGCAAGCCCAGGGGCTGGGCGACTTCGGCCGGCCGGGCGCGTACTTCGAGCGCCAGCTGGGCCGCTGGAGCAAGCAATGGGCGTTGTCGCGCACCCGGCCCAACCCGGCCATCGACGCCTTGCTGGACTGGCTGCCGACGAACATTCCGCCGGACGACGAAGTCACGTTGACGCATGGCGACTTCAAGCTCAACAACCTGCTGTTCCACCCGAGCGAGCCGCGCGTGGTGGCGGTGCTTGACTGGGAGCTGTCGACGCTGGGCCATCCGCTGGCCGATGTGGCGTTCAACACCGTGGCCTGGCGTACTTTGCCCGCGGAGTTCGGTGGCATACGCGGGCTGGACCTTGAGGCCCTGGGCATTCCCGCCGAAGGCGAGTACCTCGCGCATTACTACCGCCGCGCGGGCCGCGATGACCCCGTGCAGCAGGCCACGGCTTTCCATTGGGCTTTCGCGCTGATGCGCTGGGCCGTCATTTTCGAAGGCATCGCGGCGCGCGCGGCGCGCGGCAATGCCGTGGACGACAAGGCCGCGCAGATAGGCGCGCTCGGCCCGGCGCTGGCGCAGCGCGGCCTCGAAGCCATTGAAACCCGCGTCGAAGCGTTTTAAACAGGAGAGCCGCTTGAACTTCCAGTACCCCGAAGAGACCCAGCAGATGCAGGCCACGATGCGCACCTTCATGGAGCGCCACATCGTGCCCAAGTACCACGACTTCGTCCGGATCGCCGCGACCGGCGTCTATCCCAGCGAGATCATCGAGCCGCTCAAGAAGCTGGCGCGCGAAGCCGGGCTGTGGAACATCTTTCTGCCCGGCCTGCGCGACGACGAGCCCGGAACGCGCCTGACCAACATGCAGTACATCCCGCTGGCCGAAATCATGGGCCGCGTACCTTGGGCAGCCGAAGTGTTCAACTGCAATCCGCCCGACACCGGCAACATGGAACTGCTGCATCTGTTTGCCACACCCGAGCAGCGCGATCGCTGGCTCGATCCACTGCTCGACGGCCGCATACGCTCGTGCTTCTCGATGACCGAGCCCGACGTCGCTTCATCGGACGCGACCAACATCTGCACCACCATCCGGCGCGAAGGCGACGAGTATGTGATCAACGGCCGCAAATGGTTCACGAGCGGCGCGCTGCATCCGAACTGCAAGTTCGCCATCGTGATGGGGGTCAGCAACGAAGATCCCGAGGCCGCGCGCCACCAGCGACATTCGATGGTGATTGTGCCCATGGAGACGCCGGGCCTGCGCATCGTGCGCAACGTGGCGATCATGCACCACCATGCGGCCGACGGGCATTGCGAAATCGTCTACGACAACGTGCGTGTGCCGCTGCGCAATCTGCTTGGCGAGGAGGGCGCGGGCTTTGCATTGGCTCAGGCGCGGCTGGGGCCGGGGCGGGTTCATCACTGCATGCGCACCATAGGCCAGTGCGAGCTGGCGATGGAGCTGATGTGCGAGCGCGCGCTCACCCGGCGCGCGTTCGGCAAGCACCTGGGCGATTACGCCAACGTGCAGGACTGGATTGCCTATTCGCGTGTGGAGATCGACCAGGCGCGGCTGTTGGTGCTGCAGGCCGCGTGGAAGATGGACACCTACGGCAACAAGGCCGCGCACATCGATGTGTCGGCCATCAAGCTGGTGGCCGCGCAGCTGCAGACGCGCGTCGTGGACCGCGCCATCCAGGTGTTCGGCGCCATGGGCATCACGCCCGACACGCCGCTGTCTTTTCTGTGGTCCTGGGGCCGGGCCATGCGCTTTTTCGACGGCCCGGACGAAGTGCATCTGCGCGCGATCGCGCGTGCCGAACTGGCGCGCGCCCGCGAGAACCTGGGCGCGACCGCGCCTTACTACACCACGGCCTAGGAGGCGCAGATGGCATATCCCGAAAAAGCATCCGCGGGCAGCGTGCTGCACTGGCGCGAAGGCGCGGTCGCGCATATCCGCTTCAATCGCCCCAAGGCGCTCAATGCGATCGATCGCGAGATGGCGGGCGCGTTTCTCGCGGCTTGCGAGCAGGTGGCCGCCGACCCCGAAGTGCGCGCCGTGCTGCTCAGCGCCGAAGGCCGGGCGTTCATGGCGGGCGGCGACATAGGCGCGATGCAGGCCGATCCGGCCCAGGCCGCGCAGCAGCTGATCGCCGGCATGCATGGCGGCATACGGCTGCTCACGGCAATGGACGCGCCCGTGGTCTGCGCGGTGCAGTGCGCGGTCGCGGGCGGCGGACTGGGCCTGATGCTGTCCTGCGACCTGGCGCTGGCCGCCGAAGGCACGCGTTTTGGCGTGGCCTATCCGCTGATAGGCGCGAGCTGTGACTGCTCCACCTCCTGGAGCCTGCCGCGCGTGCTGGGCCTGCGCAAGGCCATGGAGCTGGCGCTGCTGGCGGACAACGTCGATGCCGAGCAGGCGCTGCAGCTGGGCTTGGTCAATCGCGTCGTTGCGGCAGAAAGCCTTGAAGCCGAAGCCCAAGCGCTGGTGCAGCGACTGGCGCAGGGACCGACCAAGGCGCTGGGCGCGATCAAAAAGCTGCTGCGCAGCGCGCTGCACCACGGTCTGGATGAACACCTGGACGCCGAAGCCGCGCAGTTCGTGGCCGGTACGGCCACGCTGGATTTCCGCGAAGGTACGAGCGCCTTTGTGCAAAAGCGTAGGCCGCAGTTTCAGGGCCGCTGAGGTCTGCTTGAAGGGAAACGACACCAATGAAAACACGCATTACCGAATTGCTGGGCACGCGCTACCCCATCATCCAGGGGGGCATGCAGTGGGTGGGCACGGCCGAGCTGGCGTCGGCCGTCTCCAACGCGGGCGGGCTGGGGGTGCTGACGGCGCTGTCCCAGCCCACGCCGCAGGCGCTGGCCGATGAGATCGCGCGCTGCCGAGCGATGACCGACCAGCCTTTTGGCGTCAACCTGACCATACTGCCCTCGGTCAATCCGCCGCCCTATGCCGAATACCTTGCCGCGGCCATCGACAGCGGCGTGCGCGTGCTCGAGACCGCGGGCAACAGCCCGGCGGCTTTCATCGAGACCGCCAAGCGCCGCGGCCTGCGCATCATCCACAAATGCACCAGCCTGCGCCATGCGCTGTCGGCCGAGCGCCGCGGCGTGGACGCGGTCAGCATCGACGGCTTTGAATGCGCGGGCCATCCGGGCGAAGACGATGTGCCGGGACTGGTGCTGATTCCCATCGCGGCGCGCGCCCTGCGCATTCCCGTGATCGCCTCGGGGGGCATCGCCGACGGTCGCGGCATGGCGGCGGCGCTGGCCCTGGGCGCCGAAGGCGTGAACCTGGGAACGCGCTTTTGCGCCACCGTCGAGGCGCCGATTCATGACGATATCAAGCAGGCCTTGGTGCGCGCCGGCGAGTGCGACACCCAGCTGATCTTCCGCACGCTGCACAACACCGGCCGGGTGCTGAAGAACGCCGTGTCCGACGAGG
>JBBKVU010000175.1:0-5527 GCA_037968595.1 Comamonas sp. | reverse complement strand
AAGACGACGTCCGCCGGTCGCCTGGATGTGACCTTGCTTCAGGGCAACATCCCGCAGGACGAAAAGTTTGAACCGGGCAGTGGGGTTCCGCAGGCGCTGCAGTGGTACAACGAGCAGCTGTTGGCCAGCCGCACCTCTCTGGTCATTGCGCCGGAAACCGCCATTCCCTTGCTGCCCCAGCAACTGCGCCCTGACTACTGGCAGACCTTGCAGAGCCGCTTTGCCACCGGCGAGCAGGCCGCGCTCATTGGCATGCCGCTGGGCAACTACGACGTGGGCTATACCAACTCGGTAGTCGGCCTGGTGCCCGGGCAAGAGGCGCTCTGGCGCTATGACAAGCAGCACCTCGTGCCATTTGGTGAATTCATTCCCCCCCTGTTCAAGTGGTTCACTGAGATGATGAACATTCCGCTGGGCGACTTCAATCGCGGCGGCCTGGCCCAGCCTTCGATGGACTGGGCGGGCCAGCGGCTGGCACCCAATATCTGCTACGAAGATCTGTTTGGCGAGGAACTTGGGCTGCGGTTTCGCGATCCGACCACGGCACCGACGATTTTCGTCAACGTGAGCAATATTGGCTGGTTCGGCGACAGCGTCGCCATCGACCAGCATCTGGCGATCAGCCGCATGCGTTCGCTCGAGTTCGAGCGGCCGATGCTGCGCGCCACGAACACCGGGGCCACGGTGATCATCGATCACCATGGCGACGTGATCCAGGCGCTTGCGCCCCATGTGCGCGGCGTGCTGACCGGCAGCGTCCAGGGACGCGACGGAATCACGCCATTTGCCCGCTGGGTGCGCTGGACCGGGCAGCTGCCGCTATGGCTGTTGGCCGCGCTGGCAGTGGCCTATGCGGCTTGGCGACAGCGAACGTTCAGCCAGGGCAAGTAGACTGTCGTCTTTTGAAGTATCTGTGTTCTTTTGCATTTGCAGGGTCTTTGCGGTTATACGGCAGCGCCGTGGGCCGGATAATGCGCGCCTGTGGCGCATGCGAAATGCTGCGAATCACGCGACAACGAAGCGGTGAGTGCACCGCTGTGGAGCAAGTTTGACAATGGCCGATTCCTTTTCCTACCAGCAACTGATCGCCTCCGGCGAGGGCAAGCTGTTCACTCCTGATTCCGGGCGCCTGCCTTTGCCTCCCATGCTGATGTTCGATCGCATCACGCACATCGCCAGCGAAGGCGGCGAGCATGGTCTGGGCAAGATCGTGGCGGAGCTGGATGTGAACCCCGACCTGTGGTTTTTCAAATGCCATTTCCAGGGCGATCCGGTCATGCCGGGCTGCCTGGGCCTCGATGCCATGTGGCAACTGATTGGCTTTTACCTGACCTGGCTGCAACTGCCCGGTCGCGGCCGTGCGCTGGGCGCCGGCGAAGTCAAGTTCACCGGCGAAGTGGGTCCTGACGTCAAGTTGGTGACCTATGAAATCGACATCAAGCGTCTGATCAAGCGCAAACTCAACATGGCCATCGGCGACGCACGCCTGCTGGCCGACGGCAAGCTCATCTATACGGCGACCGACCTGCGCGTGGGTTTGTTCATGCGTGAGGGCAATACCGAAGGATCTGCAGAATGAAGCGTCGGGTTGTGATTACGGGCACGGGCATTGTCTCGTGCATCGGTAACGACAATGCAACGGTCGAGGCCTCGCTGCGCGAGAGCCGTTCGGGCATTCGGGCCATGCCCGAGTTCACCGAACTGGGCATGCGCAGCCAGGTGGCCGGCATTCCGCAAATTGATGTCGAGGCATTGATCGACCGCAAGCAGCTGCGTTTCATGGGCGATGCGGCGGCCTATGCGCAGATCGCGCTGACCCAGGCCATCGCCGAGGCTGGACTCACACCCGAGCAGGTTTCCCATCCGCGCACCGGCCTGATCATGGGCTCGGGCGGCGGTTCGCCCGCCAACCAGATCGAAGCCGCGGACACGCTGCGCGAAAAGGGCATACGCCGCGTCGGCCCCTATCAGGTCACGCGCTGCATGAGCTCCACGGTCTCGGCCTGCCTGTCGACCAATTTCGCCATCAAGGGCATCAACTACTCGATCACCTCGGCCTGCTCGACTTCGGCGCATTGCATAGGTTCCGCGGCCCAGCAGATCGCCTGGGGCATGCAGGACGTGATGTTTGCCGGCGGCGGCGAAGAGCTGTCCTGGGGCATGTCGCTGCTGTTCGACGGCATGGGCGCGATGTCCAGCAAGTACAACGCCACCCCCGAGAAGGCGGCACGCGCCTATGACGCCAACCGCGACGGTTTCGTCATTGCGGGCGGCGGCGGCGCGGTGGTGCTTGAAAGCCTGGAGCATGCGCTGGCGCGCGGCGCCAAGATCCTCGGCGAAGTCGTGGGCTTCGGCGCCACCTCGGACGGCGAAGACATGGTTGCGCCTTCGGGCGACGGCGCCATTGCCTGCATGCGCCAGGCCATCGAAGGCCTGGACGGCCCCATCGACTACATCAACACCCACGGCACCTCGACTCCGGTCGGTGATGTTCCCGAGCTGCGCGCCATCCGCGAAGTGTTTGGCGAGAACATCCCCCCGTTCTCGTCGACCAAGTCGCTGACCGGCCACTCGCTGGGCGCGACCGGCGTGCAGGAAGCGATCTACTGCCTGTTGATGCTCAACAAGGGCTTCATTGCCGGCTCGGCCAACGTCGAGACCCCCGACCCCGCGGTCGAAGGCATGCCGCTGGTGACCGAGACGCGCGACGCGCCGCTGCGCCAGGTGCTGTCCAACAGCTTCGGCTTTGGCGGTACCAATGCCAGTCTGGTGCTCAAGCGCTGGGACGGCGCCTAAGACGTCTGCCACCATGGGCGGATGACCACCCCGGGCCACAGTGTCGGGCGGTGTGTCACCCGCCCCATTCATTTCCCCCACAAGTTCATGAGCGCCCTGTACATATGTTGCAGGAGCGCCTGTGGGCGTTGGGGCGGCAGTGGAATTGCAGAAACTTGCGTTCAGTTACCAGCAAGGTCCAGCGCGCAGGTGTGGTTCCGCTGTAACTAAATGTGCTCGGCTCATCCTGCGCTAGGATACAGCGCACAGAAAGTGGACGGCGTGCGGACTTTGCATGCGCGGCGTCCGGCGCCGCCACAGCCGTGGATGACCGCGACCCCCACGTCAGGCTGCAAGCACTGGCGGCGCAGCCCCGCTAGACGCATGTCGCGGCCAACGCCGGTAGATTTCCAGAAGCTCTGATTTAATTGATTCGTCGAAAAATAAATTCATGAACAGTCCGCAATCATTGAGTCTTAGGCAAGAACTGACTTTCGAAAATTTGTCGGATGTGTCTTTGGATATTTCCATAGTCACTTACAACTCGTTCAAGTGGCTGGAAAAGTTCTTTGATAGCCTGGCTTCCCAGCGCATTCCACTGAAGCAAATCCGACTCATTGTGCGTGACAATGGTTCCACGGATGACACCGTTTCCTGGCTGCAGAAGTACCAGGAAGACAATAAGAACAGCTACCTGGGAATTTCTTTCGAGGCCGGGGGAAACCTGGGTTTTGGCAAAGGCCACAACGCCAATCTCGCAAAGGCGCAAAGCCCGTTTTTCCTGGTGACCAATGTGGATCTGGAATTCGAGCCGGATACCCTGGTGGAGCTGCTGATCCAGGCATGCGGCGACGGCCCGGAAGTCGCTCAATGGGAATGTCGCCAGAAACCGTACGAGCATCCCAAGCACTACAACCCGGTCAATGGCGACGTGCTCTGGTGCTCCAGTGCCTGCGCGCTGTTCCGTACCGCGGCGCTGCGCGAGGTGGGCGGATACGAGCCGCATCTGTTCATGTATGGCGAGGATGTGGAGCTTTCCTACCGGCTGCGCGACAACGGCTACCGCCTGCGCTACGTGCCCAAGGCCACGGTATGGCATTACACCTATGAGGAGGCCGCCCAGGTCAAGCCCATGCAGTTCCTTGGCAGCACCTATGCCAACGTGCTGCTGCGCTGTCGCTATGGCAGCCGCCGCCAGGTGATCAGCGGCTTCATCATGTACATGGGGCTGCTTGCCGTGCCCCAGTCCTTTCGCGGCCAGCGCCTGGGCTTGCTCAAGAACGGCCTCAAGCTGCTGCGCACCGCGCCGGTCTTTCTACGCTCGCGCCGCAAGTCCCATCAGCCGTTTCCGTTCCGCCTGTGGGACTACGAAATGCCGCGCGAAGGCTCGTTCCACGCCTATCCGGAAAAGACCGGCGACGAGCCCAAGCCCCTGGTCAGCGTGCTGACCCGTACCACGCCCGGCAAGACCGGGCGCCTGGCGGAGGCCGTGGCCTCGATTGCAGCGCAGACCTATGCCAATATCCAGCTGGTCGTGGTGGAAGATGGCGGCAACACCGCCCAGGCCTTCATGGACGAGGTCCGCGGCTACGGCATTCTGTCCGACGTGACCTATCTGCCCCTGCCGAAGATGGGACGCTGCGCCGCCGGCAATGCCGCGCTGGCAGCGGCGCGCGGCGAGCTGCTGTGCTTTCTGGACGATGACGACCTGTTCTACGCCGACCATCTCGAGGTTCTCGTGGATGCATGGCAAAAGCGCCCCGAACTCGGTGCCGTCTATTCGCTGGCCTACCAGGTGCGCACCGAAGTGCTCAGCCCGGAGCCATGGATCTACCGCGAGATCGAGCACAGCCTGCTCTACCGCCAGCCGTTCAATCGCTACGTCATGTGGCACCACAACTATCTGCCGATACAGACCGTGCTGTTCAAGCGCTCGCTGTTCGAGGAATACGGCGGCTTCGATCCTGACCTGGAAAATCTGGAAGACTGGAACCTGTGGGTGCGCTACTCCCTGCACCACGATTTTGAAATGGTGCACAAGGTCACCTCACTGTACCGCGTTCCGGCCAGGGCGGAAATGGCCGTGGGCCGGCAGAAAATGCTCGACGATTACTATGCCAAGGCGCAGGAAAAGCATGCCCAGTTGCGTGCCGATATCAGTCCGGTGCAGGTTCTGGCGGCGGCGCAGCAATTGTCGCGGGATATTTATGTCACCATGATCCCTGCCAAGAAGGTCCGCCAGTACATATTGGAAGTTCCCAGTCTGCGCTGGCTGTACCATCCGTTGAGGAAATTCGCGTATTACATGCGGCGCGTGCGCGGAAAATAAGCAGCATTGCGAGGAGACGATATGGAGAGTTGGTTTGCGCCCACCCAGCCCGGTGCCTTGCCGGCAGCGCACAAGGTGCTGGTGCTGGCCCCCCATCCCGACGATGAGATATTCGGCTGCGGCGGAGCGATCGCGCTGTATGCCGGGCAAGCCGTGCCGGTGCATGTTCACATCCTCACGGACGGAGCCGGTTATGCCCAGCAGGCGCAGCGCGCGCAGATCCGCGCCACGCGCCAGCAGGAGTCTCGCCTGGCCCTGGCCCGTCTGGGCAGCGGCATTGACTGCGATTTCGGGCCCTACCAGGATCGGTCGCTGCTGCAAGAAGGCAGCCTGATCGGCCACATGCTGGCGCTGCTCGAGCAGCACGCTCCCGGGTTGGTGATTGCGCCCTCGCCATGGGAAATCCACCCCGACCACCAGGCG
>JBBKVU010000174.1:0-8539 GCA_037968595.1 Comamonas sp. | reverse complement strand
GGCGCCGCGCAGCCTGGCCGCGGGCGAAAGCCTGGGCTTGGTGCGCGTGCTCAAGGTCGGCCCCGACGAAGCCCTGATCGAGATCGCTGGCCGCCAGCAAAGGCTGCGCCTGGGCGAGGCGCCGGTGCAGCTGGGTGCGCGGCCTGCAGCCGGCGGGCCGGCGCGGCTGGTGCTGTATGCCGACAGCCAGGGGCATTTCATCGATCAGGGGCAGATCAACGGCCAGTCCATGCGCTATCTGGTCGATACCGGCGCCAGTACGGTGGCCATAGGCCGCGCCGAAGCCGACCGCCTGGGCCTGCCCTATCTGCAGGGGCAGAGCGTGCAGATGGGCACGGCCAACGGCGCGGTGCGCGGCTGGCGGCTGCGCCTGGATTCGGTGCGCATAGGCGGCCTCGAAGCGCGCGGCGTCGACGCCGTGGTCACGCCCCAGGCCATGCCTTTCGTGCTGCTGGGCAACAGCTTTCTCGCCGATTTCCACATGACGCGCCAGGGCGATCAGATGGTGCTGGAAAAGCGCCGCTGATACGCCAGCGGCGCCAGGCCTCAGCCGCGCGACTTCTTGCCCGCGGTCTTGGCCGGATCGGCCTTCTTGCCCAGGCGCGACTCCTTGCCCGCGATCAGCCGCTGGATGTTCTCGCGGTGGCGCCAGATCAGCAGCAGGCCCATGGCGACGATGGCCGCCGTGACCGGGCCCTCGGTATACCAGAGCACGCCGCCAAACAGCACGTAATAGACCGGGGCGAACACCGCCGCCACCAGCGAAGCCAGCGACGAGTAGCGAAAGAAGAACGCGATGATCAGCCAGGTCAGCGCGGTTGCCAGGCCCAGCCAGCCGCTGATGCCCAGCAGCACGCCCAGCGCCGTGGCCACGCCCTTGCCGCCCTGGAAGCGGAAGAACACCGGATAGAGGTGTCCGAGAAAAGCCGCCAGCGCGACCGCGGCCAGCGTGCCGTCGCCCAGGCCATAGGGCTTGCCCAACCATTGCACCAGCACCACCGGCACCCAGCCCTTGAGCGCGTCAAGCAGCAGCGTGGCAATGGCCGCGGGCTTGCTGCCCGAGCGCAGCACATTGGTGGCGCCGGGATTGCCGCTGCCATAGGTGCGCGGATCGTGCAGGCCCATCACGCGGCTGACGATCACGGCAAACGACAGCGAGCCTATGAGGTAGGCAGCCAGGGTCGCGAGGATAGGGTAAAACGCGTTCAATTCAAGTCCTTGGCCCGCATCGGGCCGGTATGGCAAAAAACTGTCGTGCAGGCGCCAATGGGCGCTCGCGCGGGACTGCTATTCTGCCAGCGCGCACTGCACCGGCTGGGCTTTGAGCAGATCCAGACATACCCGGGGATCGATCTGCACCAGAAAACCACGCCGCCCGCCGTTGATGGCGATGCGCGGCAAATCGAGAATGCTCTGCTCGATGTAGACCGGCATGGCGCGGCGCGTGCCGAACGGCGAGGTGCCGCCGATCAGATAGCCGCTGTGCCGATTGGCCACCTCGGGCTTGCAGGGCTCGACCGACTTGGCGCCGATCTGGCGCGCCAGGTTCTTGGTCGAGACCTTGCAGTCGCCATGCATCAGCACGATCAGCGGCTTCGCATCCTGGTCCTGCATGACCAGCGTCTTGACCACGCTGTGCTCGTCGAATCCCAGGCTGGCCGAACTCTGCGCGGTGCCGCCATGCTCCTGGTACTCATAGGGGTGTTCGGTGAACTCGATGCGGTGGGCGCGCAGCAGCTGCGTGGCCGGGGTCTCGCTCACATGGGCGGACTTCTTGCTCATACCGCGGGATCGCGCATTTCCCAGCGCAACTGGTTGATTTCAGCGAGCAGCGCGGGCGGCAGCTGCGTGCCCCAGATCGCGCAGTCTTCCTCGAGCTGGGCCAGCGACGTCACGCCGATGATGGTGCTGGCCACGCAGCGCTGGGTGTAGCAGAACGCCAAGGCCATCTGCGTGGGGCTCAGGCCATGGTCGCGCGCCAACTGGTTGTAGCGGCGCGCGGCCGCCATGGCATCGGGCCGGCCCCAGCGCTGATTGCGCACCGACTCATAGGACAGCCGCGTGCCCCGGGGCGCATCGGGGCCCTCGATGCCGCTGGCGTCGTACTTGCCGCTGAGCAGGCCCACGCCCAGCGGCGAATAGGCCAGCAGCGACACGTCGAGGCGGTCGCAGGTCTCGTCGAGCGCGTTCTCATAGCTGCGGTTGAGCAGGCAGTAGGGGTTCTGGATGCTGGCCACGCGCGGCAGGCCGTGGGCCTCGGCCAGGCGCACGAATTCATGCACGCCATAGGGCGTTTCATTCGACAGGCCCACATGGCGGATCTTGCCCGCGCGCACCAGTCCCGCCAGCGCCTCAAGCTGCTCGCGGATAGTCGTCTGCGTGGTTTCCTTGGCCGGGTCGTAGTAGAGCGCGCCGAAGGCCGGCACATGGCGCTCGGGCCAATGGATCTGGTAGAGGTCGATGACATCGGTCTGCAGCCGGCGCAGGCTGGCATCGCACGAGGCAACGATGTCGGCCGCGGTCATGCCCGAGCCTTCGCGTATCCAGGGCATGCCACGCGACGGACCGGCCACCTTGCTGGCCAGCACCACCTTGTCGCGCATGCCGGGGCGGCTGGCAAACCAGTTGCCCAGAATGGTTTCGGTCGCGCCGAAGGTCGCGGCGCGCGCGGGCACGGCATACATCTCGGCGGTGTCGAGAAAATTGACGCCCAGCTCCACCGCACGGTCGAGGATTGCATGGGCCGGCGCCTCGGCTACCTGTTCGCCAAAGGTCATGGTGCCCAGGCAAATGGGCGTGACCTGCAAATCGCTTTTTCCTAACTGAACCTTGTGCATGCAATCTCCGGGAGGCTTGGAATGAGACCCGCCAGTTTACGGAATACTGCAGGCCCTCGCAGCGAACAAACGGCCGCTGTCCCTGCGACGACTGCGGATGCTGCGGCGCCGGGAAATAATTGCGGCCATGTACACCGTCCAACGCCCCAGCCGTTCCGAATACCTGCCGCTGCGCGGCGTAGACCACCATGTGCGCCGTTGGGGGCCGGAGGCCGCCGACAGCGCCCTGCCGCCGCTGGTGCTGGCGCATGGCTGGATGGACGTGGCCGCGTCCTATCAATTTGTCGTCGATGCGTTCTCCGAGGATTTTTTCACCGGCCGCAGCATCATTGCGGCCGACTGGCGCGGCTTCGGCCTGACGCAGTCCGCCACGCGCGTCGACCATTACCAGTTTGTCGACTATCTCGCCGACCTGGACCTGCTGCTGGACCACTATGCGCCCGGGCGGCCCGTGGATCTGGTCGGCCACAGCATGGGCGGCAATGTCGCCATGCTTTACGCCGGCACGCGACCGGCGCGCATCCAGCGTCTGGTCAACCTCGAAGGCTTTGGCCTGGCGGCGACGCCGGCCAGCGAAGCCCCGGCGCGCTATGCGCAATGGCTGGATGAAACACGCGCGCTGGCGCGCGGCGAACTCGATCTCAAGAGCTACGACAGCCTCGAAGGCGTGGCCCAGCGGCTGCGCAAGACCAATCGCCGACTCGACGCGGACAAGGCGCTGTGGCTGGCCAGCCACTGGGCCGCGCCCGACGCCGACGGACGCTGGCGTATCCTGGGCGACGCCGCGCACAAGGTCGTCAACCCGCACCTGTTTCGTGTCGATGAAGTGCTGGCGCTGTATGCGGCCATCACCGCGCCTACGCTGGCCATCGAGGCCAGCGACGACAGCCTCGCGCAATGGACCAAGGGCCGTTATTCGCTGGACGAGTACCACCAGCGGCTGACCCGGGTGCGCGACTGCCGCACGGCGCGCGTTGACGACGCCGGCCATATGCTGCACCACGACCAACCCCAGGCCGTGGCCGGGCTGATCGAGGAATTCCTGGCTGCTTCCCGCCAACCGGGCAGCTGAGCCGGGGCAATCCCCCAGCGGGCATCACTTGGCGGTTTTTTTCCTTTGCAGGCGCATGCCCTGGTCGCTGTAGATGTCGCTGCGGTAGCCGCCGACTTCCTGCGAGAAGAAGATCAGCGTCGTTCCCTCGTGATCCAGCAAGGAGATGCCATCCGGAGTCGGGCGCCATGCAACCGCATCCAGCGGGAAGTTGCAGGCGCCGGCGCGCGCATCGACGGTCAACCGGTAGCCATTGGCCTGCGGCATTTCGTCTATCCAGAGATGGATGGCGCAAAACTGCTGGGCTTCGGACAGTTCCCAGTCTCCCACCAGATCTTTAGGATGAGGCAAGGGCAGCGAACTGCCCGCGGCGCTAGTTGTGACCATAATTGAAAACAAGAAGGTTGAAATGAGTTTCATGGCATTGGACTTCCAGGATTTGACAAGACTTCTTTGCCATGCAGCCTTTTGAGGCGACCGATGATTCACGAAAGGACGAAAAACCATGTTTCCACGGCTTCTCGTCCATTCATTTACAGGATGAAATCAGTCGCTGCATCCACCTGCCCGACCAACTGGATCTGCAAATCAGGAACAGTGTCATTATTGACGTTCATGACGATATCAGTGGTGTTGCTCTGCGCGTCGTAGGACAGCATCACTTCACCGGCCACCCCGGTGAATTGATCGACAAATTGGATGAATCCCGGCTTGCCTGCGGTTTGATTGAAGAACGACAGATTGATTTTATCGACACCGGTTTCAAAATCAACTATCTTGTCGAACAGCTCGGGCGTCGAATCGGAAACCTTGGTATAGACAAAGATATCCATTCCCTTGCCGCCCTTCAGGATATCCTGACCGGCTCCGCCATAAATGATGTCATTGCCATCGCCGCCATCGATGAAGTTGCCGGAATCGTTGCCAACGATGACATCATTGCCGGAACCGCCAATGGCGTTCTCTATGGTCACGCCCTTGGCAATCGAAACATTCTTCTTCAAGCCTCCCACATCGGAGAATGAGGCTTCATTCAAGTTGATGTTCTGATTTTCACGGTATCCGGAAAAATCAAAGGTGTCATTGCCACCCGCATCCCACACCGAGAACACCAGCTTTTGCTCTGCACTCTTGATGGTGAAGAAATCTCTTTCGGAATTCGAGTTGAATCCATAGACCGTGTCTCCGGTACGGGTCTCCATGTTCGCGCCATAAAGTCTCTGAATGGCGGCAATGTCATCCATCAGGGGCGCAGAAGCAAAGTGGCCCTTGTTATCGCCGCCCGTATTGGCCTCGTTCCAGTAGCTCATGCTGCTGTACTGCCGCGTGTCCTCGGCATACGAGGCATTCCGATACGACGGATTTCCCTGGCCGGCGTTGTAGTTCCCCGGGTGGTTCAGACACAGGGTATGGCCGATTTCATGGGTGATGGTCATACGGCCGTAGTTGCCCAGCTCGGGATGCAGGTTCGAGTACAGCCCGTCACGCTGGCTGGCCTGCGAGTAGTTGATGTTGAACCAGCTTTGCCCGTCCGTGCTGTGGCCGCGGTAGTCCCGGGGCGCGTACGAGAAAGGCATCATGGCATAGGCCTGTCCCTGGCCCACGTAGTTGCCGAAGGTGATATTGGCCTTTTCCGTCGGACTGGCCTTGGTGAAAGTGATGTTGGCAAGATCGGACCAGGACTGCAGTGCCAGTTCGGCCTGCTCCTGCTGCTTGAGCGTGAACGCGCTGAGCTTGGTGTTGCGCCCCACGTTGTATTGGTTGTATTGCCAATCCGGAAATGAATAGGTCAGATCCGCTTCCTTGCCCAGGACGCCCGGGCCATTCCACGACTTGTTGTCACGCGTGATCTGCTTTCCTGCCGCATCCACATCATAGGATGCCTTGTAATTACGCCCTGCATCGCCACCACGATTCGAATTATTCAGCACACTGTTCACAGAATTCAAAGATGCCGAAGTGTAGACCTTGTTAACGTTCATTACTTACCTTTAAGTATAAAAATTCACTTTTCAGTTTTCTAATTTCCTGCCACGGAGGTGGCTGAAAATCTCGCAAACCAAATTACTCAATATGACTTTGTTCAAGGAAATGATGCGACACAGACCGAAACCATCGGCACAAAAGCGCTCATGACTGATTCATTAATACATCTTCTCCCACACTACCCAATAACGGGATTTCACGATTTCTTCACAAATTTCGTCTCCTTGATTTTTCACGCAAGCCCTGCAGCCCGAAGTGAAGGCCCTGGACCAATAACCATTGAAAATCCGAGGTCTTAGCGTTGTGGCTGCTGGCAGAGCGCGCAGCCGAGGTTTTCAGGAGGAGATGAACCACAGGGGAATTTCCTCCCGGCTCATCCGCATGCGGTCCGATGTCGTCACCGTATTCGACCGATTCACCGACATTTCAAATCGGCGATGACTGATTGTCAGAAAAAGGGGGCAAGTCGTAAATTGCGTTCATCAGGTGAACAAAATCGTCCGGGAAAACGCCTAGAGATGGACCCATGCCCCATTCCATAGACCCGCCCAACGAGGCCTACAAGGAAATTCGCAGCCTTCAGCGCGGCATTGAATTGCTCAGGTGCATGAATCAAGCTCCGGGAGGAATCAGCACCACCAGTGAGCTCAGCCGCATGAGCCACATTCCCCGGCCTTCGGTCAAGCGGATATTGGAGACCCTGCGGCTGTGCGGTCTGGTACGCCCCACGGACAGGGACGGCCAGTACTGCCTGACGTTCGAAGTGCGCAGCCTGAGCGAAGGCTTCATCGAGGAGGAATGGATTGCGCGCGTGGCGGCCCCGCTGCTGCGCGCCTATGTCAAGCCGCTGATGTGGCCTTGCGACCTGGCGACGCTGGAGTCGGAATTCATGGTGATACGCGAAAGCACGCACCGCTTCAGCATGCTTTCGCAGCACCACTCCATGATAGGCACGCGGTTGCCGGTGCTCGACACCGCGGTTGGCCGCGCCTATCTCGCCGCATGCAGCGAGGAGCAGCTGGAAAACATCCTCAAGTTGCTCAGCCTGCGCAAGGACGAAGTCGGCGAGCGGGCCAGGGAAAGAAAGGGAATCGACAGGCTGCTCAGGAGCACGCGGGCGGCCGGCTACGCGATCAATCGCGGGGAGTGGAGCGATGAACCGGATTTCTCCGCCATCGGCCTGGCTGTCAGGAGCGCGGGGCAGCTGATAGCGGCCATCAACATGGTCTATCCCAATGCCTCCGTCGACACCCATGCCATAGAAGAAAAATACCTTCCGGTATTGAAAGAGCTGGCCCAGCGCATAGGCCGCGACAGCGAGCCCTGGTTCGCCCATCCGCCGGAATATGCGCCGCTGTCGACGCGTTCCGCCTCGCCTGACTGAGCCACACCACAGCGCGCCGCGGCCCGCGCGCCGCATGCGCCGCTGGCCCTGCTGCCCGAGCGCCGCAAGGAACTTCCCCCGGTCCGCGACCACTCATGTCAGGCCAGCGCTTGTGATCGGCGCCCCGCGGCCGCGCAGACGATGTTTTTCGCCCACAACACAAGATTGACTATTGTCCTACTTGAAGTGATAGCCAAAAACTATAACATGCAGATGCTGTCGATGTTCGGCTCGCCATCCCTCCTCCGGCCCAAGGGCGCGGGGCTGCGCAATGGCCAGACCCGGTGCGCGACACCGCCCGGCCTGCGCCTGGCCCGCAAACCTGACCACAAGACCATGAAAACCACTGCTTCATCCACCGAACTGCGCACCGCCCTGGGCGCGCTCAAGCCTTATTTCCTGCGCTCCGGCGCATTCAGCCTGCTGGCCGGGCTGCTGGTGCTCGCTCCGTCGGCCTACATGCTCGAGGTCTACGACCGGGTGGTCAACAGCCGCAACCACCTCACGCTGCTGATGCTGACGATGGTCGTGCTTGGCGCCTACGCCCTGATGGAAGTGCTTGAATGGGCGCGCAGTGAAATCATGCGCACGGCAAGCGTCCAGCTCGATTCACAGCTGCGCGAACGCATTTTCCACGCCATCTTCTCGGCGCGCCTGCAGCGCCTGGGCGGCGGCAGCACGCAGCCGCTGAGCGACCTGCGCCTGGTCTGCGATTTCCTGTTTTCGCCCGCGCTGCTGGCCTTGATGGAAGCGCCGATCGCGCTGCTGATGATGGTGCTGCTGTTCGTGATCAGTCCGGTGCTGGGCTGGTCGGCGGTGGTGTTTGCGCTGCTGCAGGTCACGGTTGCCTGGTGCAACGAAAGGCGCACCAAGCCGGCGCTGATGGAGGCCAACCGCAGCTCGATTGCAGCGCAGCAATACGCCGACTCCAGCCTGCGCAACGTCGAAGTCATCGAGTCCATGGGAATGCTGCACAACCTGCAGCTGCGCTGGCTGGAAAAGCAGCGCCATTTTCTCGCGCTGCAGGCCCAGGCCTCGGAAAGCGCGGGCGGCTTTCAGGCACTGGGCAAGCTGCTGCAGAACACGCTGGGTTCGCTGCTGCTGGGCCTGGGCTGCTGGCTGCTGCTGCACGACCGGCTCAACGGCGGCGGCGGCATGATGATGATTGCCTCCATTCTGGGCGGCCGCATGCTGGCCCCGCTGGTGCAGGCCGTCGCACAGTGGCAGGCCGTGGTCAACGTGCGCGACGCCTGGGGCCGGCTGCAGCAGTTGCTGCAGGCC
>JBBKVU010000173.1:0-7548 GCA_037968595.1 Comamonas sp. | reverse complement strand
GCCCTCGCCTTGCTCATCGCCGCGATTGCCCAGATTCACCCAGGCCGGCAGACGGTCGGCTGCGGGCCGCTCGACAACGATGGCGCCGTCGGCGCGCATCTGGGTGTTCATGGTGTCGTGCAGGCTGATCACCAGCAGTCCATGCCCAGCCGCCTTGGCGCGCACCTTGTCGATCACGCTTTCCACGGCCGCGCCATAGGCCTGCGGACCCAGCGCATGGCTGCGCGACAAGGCGCCCGCCAATGCCGCCCAGCCGGCTTCGTCGGCCGGCTCCAGCAGCACGTCCTCCCCGGAGAAGGTGATGGGACGGATCGCATCGACGCCCGCAAACGACACGCCCGGCTCGCCGGCCCGCTGACGTGCCCGCCGCGCCCAGAACTCGCGCAGGCCCTGCAAGGGCTTTTCCGGTGGCGCGCGATTGGGGTCCATTACCAGGCGGGAATGCGGGTTCTCGATGAACACCAGAGTCGGATCTGCCGCCGCCCAGGCCCGGCCCAGCGCGCTGGTCAGCACGTCGGAGTAATCGAACTGCTTGCGCCGCGTCAGGCCGGGCGCAATGAAAGGCCGCAGTTCCGCGGGAAAGGCCGCGCTCGCATGCGGCCCCAGCACCACGGTCCTGATCGAGCCCGCCACCGCCTCAAACGGCTTGCGCCCGCGCTCCTGCCAGAACACCAGGTCGTCAAAACCATGGGCGCGGCCCGCGTCCAGCCACAGCAGATCGGCGCTCATGCCGCACCTGCGACGACGCGCGAGATCAACAGACCCAGGCCCACGGCCACCAAGGCATAGACCAGGGTCGGCAACAGGAAGGAATGGTTGATCACCGCGCTGCCTATGCGCGTGCTGCCGGTGCGGTCCAGTTCCACCGTGGCGATCTGCGAACCGTTGGTGGGCAGCAGGAACACGCCCACCACCGCCGGCCACATGGCCGCCAGCGTGGCCGGCTCCAGGCCCAGGGCGATGCCTATGGGAATGATGGAAAACGTGGCGCTCGACTGGCTGGTGGTCATCGCGGCAACGGCAAACAAGGCCACGGCAATCATCACCGGCGCCTGCTGGGCCAGCGCCCCCAGGCCGTCGACAATCACGGTCTGGTGGGCGGCAATGAAGGTATTGGCCATCCAGGCCACGCCGAACAGCGCCACCACGGCAACCATGCCGGAGTCGAACAAGGAGCTTTTCACGATCTCGCCGGCCTTTACCTTGGCCAACGCGACGATGGCTGCGGCCACGGTGAGCATGGTGATCTGGATCAGCTGCGACAGGTCCACACCGACCAGCTGCCCCTTGACCATCACCTGCGGGCGCAGCGCCTCGAAGATGCCGGCGGCAATGATGAACAGCACACCGGTCAGAAACAGCAGGGCCGATATCTTGCCTTCGCGTGTGGGCGGCTTGAGTTGCGCGTCGGCGGAGGGCGGGGTCAGCTCGCCGCTGGCAATGCGTCGCAGGTATTCAGGGTCCTGCTCCAGCGGCTTGCCGATGCGGCTCATCACCAGGCCGCCGGCAATGATGGCCAGGATGGAGGCCGGCACCGTGATCATCAGGATGTCGGTGATCCTGAAGCCCAAGGGCGCGAGCAGACCCACCATCGCCGCCATGGCCGCGGACACCGGGCTGGCGGTGATGGCCAGCTGGCCCGCCGTGGCCGACAGCGCCAGCGGCCGCTCGGGCCGCACCTTGTTGGCCAGCGCCACCTCGTAGATCACCGGCATCAAGGAATAGTAGATGTTGCCGGTGCCCGCTCCGGCGCAGAAGGTGAAGGTGGTCAGCGGCGCGACGTAGGTGATCTGGTTGGGGAAGCGGCGAATCACTTTCTGCGCCTGGGCCACCAGAAAGTCTATGCCGCCGGCCAGCTGCATGGCGCCGGCCGCCGTCACCACCGACATGATGATGAGCATGGCCGAAACCGGCACCGAGCCGGGTGCAATGCTGAACACCAGCACGAACAGCAGCACGCCAAGCGCGCCAAACAGGCCTATGGCCATACCCTTGTAATGCACGCCTACCGCGATCAGCCCCAGCAGCATCGCGCCTTGCACAAAGATCAACAGGTTGTCCATGGTTGCGTCCATCCCTTCAGTGAGCTGTGATCCCGTTCAATTCGGCCCAGCCGGTCCAGATGATCTCTATTCCTATGCACAGCAACATGAAAGCCATCAGCCGCGTCATGACCAGGGTGCCGACCTCACCGAGCTTGAACATCAGCGCCGCGGCATTGCGGTTGACCAGATACACCACGCCGACCGTGACGGTGGCGCCCAGCACGGCCACGAAGGCCCCCGATACATACAGTTCCAGCTGGCGCGGCCAGCCCGCGCCTATGGCAATTGCCGCGGCAATCGAGCCAGGGCCGGTGGTCAAGGGAAAAGTAAGCGGGAAAAAGCTGCGCCGCATGATCTCGGCATGGGTCCAGCTGTCGGGCTGGGTGCGCTTCACGGCCTCATGGACTTCGTCATCATCATTGCGATTGAGCATGCGCCAGCCCGAAGCCGCGACCAGCAGGCCGCCGCCTATGCGCACGATGGGCAGGGAGATGCCGAACAGGCTCAGCACATAGGTGCCCACGAGCATGGAGCCGACCAGCACGAACCAGCAATTGATGGCCACCTGACGCGCCAGCTGGTGCGCGGCCACAGGGTTGTTGCCCACGGTCATGGAGAACACCGGCGCCCCGCTGAGCGGGTTCATGATGGGCAGCAGGGTCAGCGGCACCAGGGCCAGCGAATGCAGGAATTCCACCACCATATCAGTGCGCGGCCCGGTGCGGGCCGCGCCGGCGCGGCAGATCCAAGAAACCCACGCAGGACATATGGCGTTACCTCAATGACGGATGCTCACCATCATATCCGCGCCTGGTGCGCTTGCGCGTGTCGGCAATGCGAGTGCGCGACCCAGGCAGCTGAACGTTTGCGGGCGCCTGCGGTCTCTATTGCGCCAGGCTGGGAGCGCCGCCGATCAAAGCAGCACGATGTCGTACTGCTCCTGCCCCATGGCGTTTTCGGCCTGCAGCGAAATCGGCTTGCCGATGAAGTCCGATAGGCTGGCCAGGTGCGGACTTTCCTCGTCGAGAAACAGGTCGACGACCTGGCGCGAGGCGATCACGCGGAATTCCTGCGGGTTGAACTGGCGCGCCTCGCGCAGGATCTCGCGCAGCACGTCGTAGCAGACGCTGCGCGCGGTCTTGACTATGCCCTTGCCGGTGCATACCGGGCAGGGTTCGCACAACATGTGGGCCAGCGATTCGCGCGTGCGCTTGCGCGTCATCTCGACCAGGCCCAGCTGCGAGAAGCCGCCCGACATCATGGTCTTGACGCGGTCGCGGCCCAGCTGCTTGCGGAACTCGGCAAGCACCGACAGCTGGTGCTCTTCGCGCACCATGTCGATGAAGTCGGCAATCACGATGCCGCCGAGGTTGCGCAGGCGCAGCTGGCGAGCAATGGCCTGGGCCGCCTCGAGATTGGTCTTGAAAATGGTGTCGTCGAAGTTGCGCGCACCGACAAAACCGCCGGTGTTCACATCGATCGTTGTCAGCGCTTCGGTCTGGTCGATGATCAGATAGCCACCCGATTTGAGGTCCACGCGCCGGCCCAGCGCCTTGGCGATTTCCTCGTCAATCGAGTACAGGTCGAAGATCGGCCGCTCGCCCTTGTAGAGCTGCAGCTTGGGAACGGCCGCAGGCATGAACTCCAGCCCGAAAGCCTGCAAGGCCGCAAACTGTTCGCGCGAGTCGATGCGAATCGTCTGCGTCTGCTCGCCCACCAGATCGCGCAGCACGCGCTGCAGCAGGTTCAGATCCTGGTGCAGCAGCGAGCCCGGCGGCAGCTGCACCGATGACTGCTTGATGCGCGCCCAGGTCTTGCGCAGGTAGGCAATGTCTTCCGACAGCTCCTGGTCGCTTGAATCCTCGCCGTTGGTGCGCAGGATGAAACCGCCGCCGCCGCCCGTGGCCTTCTCGCCCACCAGGCCTTGCAGCCGGGCGCGCAGCGCATCGCGCTCGGCCGGCGGAATCTTCTGCGAAACGCCCACGTGGTCGTCCTGGGGCAGGAACACCAGCAGGCGCCCCGCAATGCTGACCTGGGTCGACAGCCGCGCTCCCTTGGTGCCTATCGGGTCCTTGATCACCTGGACCAGGATGGCCTGGCCCTCGAAGATCTGCTTCTCAATGGGTTTGACCGGCAGGTCCTTGCGCGCGAACATCGGCGCCTCGCCGTTTTCCTGGCGCTGCCAGACGTCGGCCACATGCAGGAAGGCCGCGCGCTCCAGGCCGATGTCGATGAAGGCCGACTGCATGCCCGGCAGCACGCGCGCCACCTTGCCCAGATAGACATTGCCCACCAGTCCGCGCTCCAGCGGACGCTCCATGTGCAGCTCCTGCACCGCCCCGCTTTCGACGATGGCCACGCGGGTTTCCTGGGGCGACCAGTTGATCAGAATGTCCTGTTGCATGTTCATTGCTTGCCTATCCAATTCAAAGGGACCAGCCGGCCTGGCGCAGCAGCTGGGCGGTTTCGAACAGGGGCAGCCCCATGATGCCGGTATAGCTGCCCGCGAGGTGGGCGACATGGACTGCGGCCGCGCCCTGTATGCCATAGGCTCCGGCCTTGCCCATGGGCTCGCCCGTGGCGACATAGGCCGCGATCTGCGCGGGCGTCATCGGTGCGAAGCGCACCAGCGAAATCGACAGCGCGGCAAACCGCTGCCCGCCCGACTGCAGGGCCACGGCCGTGAGCACTTCATGCTCCTGGCCGGCAAGCAGCGTCAGTATGCGTCTGGCATCGGCCTCGTCTTCAGGCTTGCCCAGGATCTGCGTGCCCAGCGCCACCGTGGTGTCGGAGCACAGCACCGGAGCCGGCGTCAGCCCGCGGCGCGCATGGCGGGCCATGGCCGCATCGAGCTTCAAGCCGGTCACGCGCTGCACGTAGTCGCGCGGCGCCTCGGCAGGCAGCGCGAGCTCGATGGCTTCGGCGTCTTCGGCGACATCGCCAGCGGCGTTGGGCAGCAGCAATTCGTGGCGCACGCCGATTTGCTCGAGCAATTGACGGCGGCGGGGGCTTTGCGAGGCGAGGTAGATGAAATCAGACATGGCAGACGGTAAAAACTGCTGCAACCCTTGAAATGCAAGCGTCGCAGGCTATGAAAAAGATAGTACCACGCGCGCTTGAAGGCCTCGCAAGCCGCCTACCGCGCTCCGGCCTCACGCCGCGCGAAGTACTCGCGCGTGAGCCGCACGATCACCGGCGAAAGCAGCAGCAGCGAGATCAGATTGGGAATCGCCATCAGCGCGTTGAGCGTGTCCGCCACCAGCCAGGCGAAGTCCAGCGTCGCCACGGCGCCGAAATACGCAGCCACCGTCCACAGGATTCGAAATGGCTTCTCGCAGACCGGGCCCACCAGGTAGGTCCAGCACTTCTCGCCGTAATAGGCCCAGCCCAGGATGGTGGTGAAGGCAAACACCGCCAGCGACAGCGCCAGCAGATACTTGCCGATGCCGGGCAGTGCCGCCTCGAAGCTCTGCGTAGACAGCACCGCGCCGGTCGCGCCCGAGTTCCAGACGCCGCTCACAACTATGGCCAGGCCGGTCATGGTGCAGACGATGATGGTGTCGATGAAGGTGCCCATCATGCCGACCAAGCCGGAGAACACCGGATCCTTGGTCGCTCCCGCGGCTTGGGCGATACCGGCGGTGCCCAGGCCGGCTTCGTTGGAGAAGATGCCGCGCGCCACGCCCATGCGCAGCGCCATCAGTACGGTCGAGCCCAGGAAGCCCCCCGTGGCCGCCGTCGGATTGAAGGCCTGGGCGAAGATCAGTGCAAATGCGCTTGGGATACGGTCGGCAAAAACCCACAGCACGCACAGCACGCAGGCGATGTAGAGCACGCACATCGCCGGCACCAGCTTCTCGGCGACGGCGCCGATGCGCGTGATGCCGCCCAGCACGACCGCACCCACCAGCAGCGCCAAGCCCAGGCCGGTGACCCAGTTCTCCAGGCCGAAGGCGCTGTGCATGGCCGAGGCAATGCCGTTGGCCTGCACCATTGAGCCGATGCCGAATCCGGCAAAGCCGCCGAAGATGGCAAACAGCGTGCCCATCCAGCGCCAGTGGCGCCCCAGGCCATTCTTGATTGCGTACATCGGGCCGCCGACCCACTGGCCTTTGGCATTCTGTTCGCGGTACTTCACCGCGACGACGACTTCACCATACTTGGTGGCCATGCCCAGCAGCGCCGTCATCCACATCCAGAACAGCGCCCCGGGCCCACCCACCGCAATGGCCGTGGCCACGCCGGCGATATTGCCCGTGCCTACGGTTGCCGACAGCGCCGTCATCAGTGCGGCATAGGGCGAGATGTCGCCATCGGCCCGGTCTTCTATCTTGCGGCTGCGCCAGATCATGCGAAAGCCGTGGACGATATTGCGCAGCGGCATGAAGCCCAGCCGGATCTGCAGATAAAAGCCAGTGCCCAGGATCAGCACGATCATGGGTACGCCCCAGACAATGCCGTTCAGGGACGTGAAGAATTCATTCAGTAATTCCATGGGTTTTCTCGATATTCATGCCCAAACCTGGATTGCGCTGCCTGGCACACCAATGCGGCGCTCTTGCGGACATCGAAATCTAACAGCTGGCGTAGCGCTGCGATGCCGGCGCAGCACAATATTCATGCGCTTTTCCAGGCTGCAGCGGCTGTCACTGGCAGTCGCCGGGACGGATGTGCAGGCGAAAAAAAAGCAGCCTCAGGCTGCCTTGGTGGAATGCACCGGCATTATTCCCGGTGGTAAGGGTGACCCGCATTCACCGACCAGGCGCGGTACAGCTGCTCGATGAGCAGCACCCGCACCATGGCATGTGGCAGCGTCAGGTCGGACAGGCGTATGCGCTCATGCGCGGCCTGGCGAAAAGCCGGCTCCAGGCCATCGGGGCCGCCGATGACCAACGCCACGTCGTCGCCTTCGAGCTGCCAGCCCTGCAGACGCTGGGCCAGGGCCTTGGTCGTCAGGCTGGTGCCGCGCTCGTCAAGCACCACGATGCGCATGCCGCGCGGAATCGCCGCCTCGATGCGCTCGCGCTCGGCGGCGTAAAGCGTCTCCAGCGTCTTCGAGGCACGCGGCTCGGTTTTCACCGCCTTGAGTTCCACCTTGAGTTCCGGTGGAAAGCGCTTGGCGTAATCGTCGTAAGCCGTCTGTGCCCAGTCAGGCACGCGCTGGCCCACGGCCACGATCAACAGCTTCATCCCTCAGGCCCGATCAGGACGCCTTGCGGGGTGCGCGCTTGGCAGCCGGCGCCGCTGGCTTGGCGGTGCGTGGCACCGAAGGCTTGACCACGACGGTCTGCACCTTGGCGGCATCCTTCTTGGCGGCGGGCTTCTTGGCCGCGGCAGGCTTGGCGGCGGCCTTGGCCGCGCTCTTGGCTGCGGTCTGGGCGGCTTCCTTGGCCACGGCATTGGCGGCCGTCTTGGCTGCGGTCTTGGCGCTGGCGGCCGGTGCTGCCAGGCCCTTGGCCACGGTCTTGGAGGCCGGCTTACCGGCGGCGGGCTTCTTGGCGGC
>JBBKVU010000172.1:0-13772 GCA_037968595.1 Comamonas sp. | reverse complement strand
GCTGACGCTGTCCCTGGCCGTTGCCGCGCAGGACCGTTTCGGCATCGACAGCGGCAAACCCGGCGGCGCCAGCCGCGCCGCGCTCATGCCGGGCCCATGACCGCGGCGCGGCTGGCGCCGCCGGGTTTGCCGCTGTCGATGCCGAAACGGTCCTGCGCGGCAACGGCCAGGGACAGCGTCAGCTGGGAATCGACGGCGTCAAAGACGGTGTCGACCATGGCCATGGCAATCTGCGCCTGCTCGGCGCTCAGCGGCTCGCTCTTGAAGGGATGGCTGCGCCCGGCGCAGCCCTCGCTTTCGGCATGGACCAGGTAATGACGGTCCGCAAGATAGTCGAGCCGCATGCCCGTGGCGCCCTCGACGGCCTGCGCCAGTTCGCGGGTGTTGGCAAAGAAGGCTTCGCCGCTGGCTTCCAGCGCCTCGAGCAGCCAGAAGCGCAGCGCCGTCGACTCATGCGCGATGGCGAGCTTGGTGAATTTGGCGAGGTTGCAGCGGTGGATGTCGGTGCCGGCATCGAGAAACAGAAACTCCAGGGTATCGCTGGCGCTCCAGCCCAGGGCGTCGTCCATGCCCAGGGCATCCCAGTCGTTGAGGAACAGCTCGCTGTGCGTCTGCAGCGCCTGCACCCAGCGATTGAAGGCCAGCTCGCTGGCACCCTGGGGCGACGCGAAGCGCAGCGCATAGCGGTTCAGGTCGCGATATCCCATGATGTCCATCACCCACATGGGAAGGAAACGCCGCAGGCGGCTCAGCGCGGAGATGGGGCCGCCCGCCTGCAGCCAGCGGTAGAACGGATGGCGCGCCGTGCGCGCCTTGCGGCTTTCCAGCGCAAGCTGCACCTCGACATGGCGGCCCGTGATCGGCGCTGCCGGCACAGGCTGCACCGCGGGTCCGGGCCGCATCGGCGGCAAGGCTGAGCGCTTGCGCCGCGGCACGCGCCCGCGCTCGACGTAGTTGCGCGCATAGTCGTGAAAGCAGTCATGCATGCCAAAGAAGATGTCAAACATCGCATTGGCCAGCGCCAGGCCCTTTTCGCGCCGCTGCGGGTCGAGCTGCTGGCGGTCGAACAGGCCTTCGGAGGCAATCACATGGCCGCGCTCGCGCTGGAGGTGGTAGTCGCCGAAATAGCGGTAGTCGATCTGCGTCTGGCGCCGCAGCTCTGTCGCCAGCGGGCTGACGGCGCTGAAGAAGGCATTGCCGCAGGCCTCGCCGGCCTCCGAATGGGCGAACCTGAGCAATGGATCGCCGCGGTCGACCACCGTCATCCGGGCAAAGTCAAACGCATAGGCGCGAAACGGCTCGGTCTCGGCGGCGAGAAACAGCCACCACAGGGTATCGGACGCGCGCCAGCGCAGCTTTTCATCGAGCTGCAGCTTGCGCCAGTCCTCGATGAAAAGGCGCGAATGGGTTTCATCCTCGTCGGTGTTGCCGTTGATGATCTGCTCGAACGGGTTGGAAACCGCGTCAAAGCGGATGAACCACAGGTTCATGTCGCGGAAGTTCATGACGAAATTCGCCATGATCGGTGCCATGTCTAGCCTGCTGCCCAGAGGCACGGGGGCCTGCCGCATCCATGCGAAGAAAGGATGGGCCGCCAGACGCTTCTTGCGGGCCGCAGCCAGCGCCAATATGCTTTTCATCGGACAGGCTCCTCGTCGGGGTTGGCATGAGAAACGCGCTCACGGGTGGAAACCAGCTGCGCTGCGGGCCCGCCACGGCCAGCGGCAGACTCCATGTTCACAGCACTCCCGCGCCGGCCATGCCAGCCAATCCCGATGTCGGTATGTCATCAAATCCAGATGCCGCGGCGTCATTGCCGGCCTGCGCCCGCAGACGGGCGCCGCGCGCGTTTATTCCCGCCTGCCCCCACTGGCGCGCCGCGCTCGCTAAAATCCAGGTCTTCTTCGGGCCCCGTCGGCTGGCGCTGCATCAGCGCCGCGCACGCGCGCCTGTTCGCCTTACTGCAGCCGGCCTCACCGCCAGCGACCACCCACCCGTACATGTCCTACGCTTCTGAGACCCGGCGCCGCCGCACGTTCGCCATCATTTCCCACCCGGACGCGGGCAAGACCACGCTGACCGAAAAGCTGCTGCTGTTCTCGGGCGCGATCCAGATCGCGGGCGCCGTGAAAGGCCGCAAGGCCAGCCGCCATGCAACCTCCGACTGGATGGAGATCGAAAAGCAGCGCGGTATCTCCGTGGCCTCGTCGGTGATGCAGATGGCCTACCGCGACCATGTGGTCAACCTGCTCGACACGCCCGGCCACAAGGACTTCTCCGAAGACACCTACCGCGTGCTGACGGCCGTCGACTCGGCGCTGATGGTCATTGACGCGGCCAACGGCGTCGAAGCCCAGACCCGCCGGCTGATCGAAGTCTGCCGCCAGCGCGACACGCCCATCATCACCTTCGTTAACAAGATGGACCGCGAAGTGCGCGATCCCCTGGACATCATGGACGAGGTCGAGCGCGAGCTGGGCATGCCCTGCTGCCCCATGACCTGGCCCGTGGGCCAGGGCAAGAGCTTCGGCGGCATCATCAACCTGCGCACCCGCACCATGACGGTGTTCGAGTCGGGCAGCGAGCGCCGCCCGCAGGACTTCGAGACGATTCCGCTGAGCGATGTCGACAATCTGCGCGCGCGTTTTGGCGACACCTTCGACACCGCGATGGAAAGCATGGAGCTCGCCGTGGGCGCATCGCCCACCTGGGACCATGAAGCGTTTCTCGCCGGCAAGCTCACGCCCGTGTTCTTCGGCTCGGGCGTGAACAACTTCGGCGTGATGGAAGTGCTAGACGCGCTGGTCGACATGTCGCCCTCGCCGGGCCCGCGCGTGAGCACGCTGGTGGTCAACAAGCAGCCCGTGGTCAAGACCATAGAGCCCGAGGACACCGGCTTCTCCGGCGTGGTGTTCAAGGTCCAGGCCAACATGGATGCCAACCACCGCGACCGCATTGCCTTCGTGCGCGTGGCCTCGGGCCGCTACAGCCCCGGCATGAAGCTGCGCGTGCAGCGCACCGGCAAGGACATGCGCCCGACTTCGGTCGTGACCTTCATGAGCCAGCGGCGCGAAGCCGTCGAGGAAGCCTATGCGGGCGACATCATCGGCTTCACCATCCACGGCGGCGTGCAGCTGGGCGACACCATCACCGATGGCGCGGCGCTGCAGTTCACCGGCCTGCCGTTCTTCGCGCCCGAAATGTTCATGACCGTGGTGCTGAAGAACCCGCTGCGCACCAAACAGCTGCAGCAGGGCCTGGCCCAGCTCGGCGAAGAAGGCGCGATCCAGGTGTTCAAGCCCGATGCCGGCGGCAACATGCTGCTGGGCGCGATCGGCCAGCTGCAGTTCGAAGTCGTGCAGCACCGCCTCAAGGCCGAGTACGACGCAGACATCCGCCTCGAAGCCTGCCAGTACACGGGCGCGCGCTGGATCACGGCCGACACCCCGGCCGAGCTGCGCGAGTTCGAGAACGCCTATGTGCTGCGCATGGCGCACGACGCCGCGGGCACCCTGGCCTATCTGTGCACTTCGCCCTACGACGTGCGCCTGGCGCAGGAGCGTTTCCCCAAGATCCACTTCCACCCGCTGCGCGAGCACGCGGGCCTGTCGCTGAGCAACAGCTGATCGGCTGCGTTCGGGCTGAGTACTGAGCCTGTCGAAGGATCGAAGCCCATCGACCTCAAATCCCGTTCGGGCTGAGCCTGTCGAAGCCCTTCGACTCGCTCAGGGCGAACGGTTCAAACATCTTCAAGCCGATTCAACAATGTCCCTGGAAAATTTGCTGCCCCTGTCGCAGTGGCCCCGTCCCGCGCCGGGCCGGCTGCTCGGTGTGCTCACCGATATCGACGACACCCTGACCACCGACGGCGAAGTGCCGGCGCATGTGGTCGACTCCATCGGCGCGCTGCGCGACGCCGGTCTCAAGGTCGTGCCCATCACCGGCCGTCCCGTGGGCTGGAGCGAGCCCTTCGCCCAGGCCTGGCCGGTGGACGCCATCGTCGCCGAGAACGGCGCGGTGGCGCTGCGCCGCAACGCGGACGGCGGCCTCGACAAGCTCTACCAGCAGGATGCGGCCACGCGCAGCGCCAACTTCGCGCGCATGCAGGAAGTGCTGGCGCAGATCGAGGCCACGGTGCCCGGCGCGCGCCGCGCGACCGACTCCGCCGGGCGCGAATGCGACATCGCCGTGGACCACAGCGAATTCACCCAGATGCCCCAGGCGCAGATCGACGCATGCGTGGCGATCATGCGCGCGGCCGGCATGAATGCCACGGTGAGCTCCATCCACATCAACGGCTGGTTCGGCGCGCACAACAAGTGGGACGGCGCGCAGTGGATAGTGCGCACGCTGTTTGACCGCGACCTGGCAGCGGAGCTCGATCGCTGGGTCTACATCGGCGACTCCACCAACGATCAGCTGATGTTCGAGCGCTTCGGCCACAGCTTCGGCGTGGCCAACATCGCGCGCTTCGTGCCCCAGCTCACGCACCTGCCGCGCTATGTCACGCCGAGCGAGCGCGGCCAGGGATTTGTCGAGCTGTCGGACGCCATCCTGGGGCGCGCCACCGCCTGAGCAGCCCACGGCATGCGCGATTGACGATGGCATGCATCGCCAATCGCGCCGGGCATTGCGGGCGAATGTCGGCTATGACCGACAACGCCCGCCCAATGGCCTCTTGTTCCAGGGAAACAGCACCTAAAATGCGCCAGCGTTCCCGTTCCTATTCCATCACCTACAAGAGACATATGTCATGCGCATGATTCGCCGTTCCTTTGTTGTCACCTGTGTCGCGGCTGCCGCAGCCACTGCTGGCCTGCCGGCCCTTGCCCAATCCAAGGAAGTCAAGATCGGGTATGCGCTGGCGATCAACTCGCACTACGGTGCCGCCGCCCAGGCCTGGGCCGATTCGGTCGAGAAGAACACCAACAACGCGTTCAAGTTCAAGCAGTTTCCCGCCTCGGCACTGGGCGGCGAGCGCGAGCTGATCGAAGGCCTGCAACTGGGCACCGTCGAAGCCGTGATCGTGTCCACGGGCGCGCTGAGCAACTTCGTGCCCGACGTGGGCGTGGTCGACATTCCTTTCCTGTTCCGTGACACCACGCATGCGCGCGCGGTGCTTGACGGCGCTTTCGGCCAGGACCTGCTGGGCAAGTTCCACAAGCGCGGCCTGATCGCGCTGGCCTGGGGCGAGCAAGGCTTTCGCCACCTGACCAACAACAAGCACGCAGTGCAGAACGTGGCCGATCTCAAGGGCCTGAAGATCCGCGTGACCGAGAACCCGGTGCACATCACCGCCTTCCGCACGCTGGGCGCTTCGCCCACGCCCATGTCCTGGCCCGAAGTGATAGGCGCGCTGCAGCAGGGCACGATCGACGGCCAGGAAAACCCGATTTCCGTGCTGTCGTCGGCCAAGCTGTGGCAAGTGCAAAAGCACCTGACGCTCAGCGCCCATGTCTATGCGCCCGTCGCGCTGATCGTCTCGCCCGGCTTCTGGGCCAGCCTGAACGACACGCAGAAGGCCGCGTTCACGCAAGGCGCCAAGAGCGGCGCCCTGGCCTCGCGCGCGTTTGTCGACGCGGTCGAGAAGAAGGGCGTGGAAGAAGCCAAGTCGCACGGCATGCAGGTCGTGGAAAAGGTCGACCAGGCCGCTTTCCGCAAGGCGCTCGAGCCCGCGTACAAGCAGTACGCCACGAAGTTCGGCCAGAAGACGCTGGACGCCATTTCGAATACGAAGTGATCCCCGCGCAGTTCGGGCCGCCGCGGCCCGGACTGCGCACCGCACGCGTCGGGCCGGTCCCGGCGCGCGCCGTGACTCCTTTTCAGAAAGCGGCTGCGCCGGCACGCAGCCGACATGCATATGCTTGAACGAATCGAACGCGCTCTGGTCGCCTGCAACCGCTGGCTGCTCATCGTGCTGCTGCTGGCCATGGCCTGCATCGTCTTTGCCAATGTGGTGCTGCGCTACACCACGGGCGACTCCATTGTCTGGGCCGAGGAAGTGGCCCGCCACATGATGATCTGGGTCACGTTCCTGGGTGCGGGTCTGGTGCTGCGCTTTGGCGGCCATGTCGCGATCGACAACCTGCACCGCGCAGTGAGCACGCGCTCCGCCCGGTTCCTGCGCACCATCGTGGTGGTGGGCATTGCGGGCTTTTGCGTCTTCATGACCTATTTCTCGGTGCTCTACGCCTGGGCCACGCGCTTCCAGACCACGGCGGCGACCGACATACCGATTTCCTATATCTATCTGGCGATGCCCGTGGGCTTCGCGCTGATGCTGGTGCACCTGCTGTTTGTCGCGCGCAACTACATCACGGCCGGCGATTACGCCGAGTCCGACGAGATGAATGCGGACGCGGCAGCGTCCATCTAAGAGGTTCAAGCACCATGGGTATCACCCTTTTCATTGCCATCATCGTCCTGCTCGTGCTGGGCTTTCCGGTGGCCTTCGCGCTGGCGATCTCGGCGGCGCTGGCCGTGCTGGTTGGCGGCCGCTATCCGCAGCTGGTGGTCTTCAAGGAAATGTTCACCGGCATCGACAGCTTTCCGCTGATGGCGGTGCCGTTCTTCATCCTGTCGGCCGAACTGATGTCCGGCGGCGCGCTGACCCATGTGCTGCTGCGCTTTGCCGCGCAGTTCGTCGGCCACCTGCGCGGCGGCCTGGGCTATGCCAACGTGCTGTCGCTGACGCTGTTCTCGGGCATCTCCGGCTCGGCCCTGGCCGACGCCGCGGGCCCGGGCTCGATGATGGTCAAGATGATGGACAAGGCCGGCTACGCCCGCCCCTACGCCGCGGCGCTGACCGCCAGCACCGCCATTGTCGGCCCCATCATTCCGCCCTCGGTCAGCATGATCATCTACGCCATGCAGGACGAGAACGTCTCGGTCGGCGGACTGTTCATGGCCGGCTTCATTCCCGGCATCCTGATCGCGCTGGCCATGGCCGGCGTCAACTGGTGGGTCTGCAAGAAGCGCAACTACCATTCGTCCGAGCCACGTCCGACCGCGCGCGAAATGTGGGTCACGAGCTTCAAGGCGATTCCGGCGCTGATGCTGATCGTGCTGATTGTCGTCGGCATCCGTTTCGGCATCTTCACGCCCACCGAGGCCTCGGTGGTCGCGGTGTTCTACGCCCTGGTCTGCGGCAAGTGGATCTACCGTACGCTTGAATGGAAGGCGATTCCCGGCATCACCGCGCGTTCCGCCATGCTCACCGCTTCGGTGCTGCTGGTGATGGCGACTTCGGCGGCCTTTGCCTGGGTGCTGACGGTGGAAGGCATTCCGCAGTACCTGTCGGAGCTGATCGTCAGCTGGCAGCTGTCGCCGACTATGTTCCTGGTCGCGGTCAACATCCTGCTGCTGGTGTTCGGCATCTTCATGGAGCCGCTGCCCGGCGTGATGATCCTGGTGCCCATCCTGGCGCCGATCGCCTTCAGCCTGGGAATCGACCCCACGCACTTCGCCATGGTGGTGATCGTCAACCTGACGCTGGGAATGATCACCCCGCCGGTCGGCGGCCTGCTGTTCGTCACGGCGGTCGCGACGCGCGTGACCATCACCGACCTGACGCGCGAAATGCCGCTGTTTCTGCTGGCCCATCTGGTGGTGCTGATACTGCTGACCTTCATTCCCGAACTGTCGACCTGGCTGCCGCACTCGCTGGGCTTCCAGTAAACCGCGCCCTGCTCTGCTGCCAAGGCCCCGCATGTCGGGGCCTTTTTTCATGCTGCGGCTGGTGGCATGCGAGCCAGAACACCGTTCACCTCAACAAAACACATGACAGACTATCGATTCACAAATACAATAGTTTTTATCAATGATGCATGAAAACGCCTGACCTCGATTGATTCAGGCACAGCTTGCACGTGGCAGACCGCCACCGCCGCACGGAATGCAATTCTGGGCAATGCATCTTGATGGAAAAATAATTCTTCAAGAGCCAAACATGAAATCCATCATTACGTCACTTGCCCTGCTGACCTGCCTTCTCTCGGCGCATCCCGCCAAGGCGGATGCCACGGCGTCAGACCCGTCAACCGCGCAGGCCACGGCAACCAGCAATGACTTCAGCTACGTGCGCTACCGAGCCGACCATGAAGTGCATGCGGACGCCAGCAGCGTATCGACCGAAAGCGTCGAGATCCTGCTGAAAACCAAAGCGGCCATCGACCAGTTCAGCCAGATTTATCAAAGCTACAGTGAAAAGCTGGAGACACTGGAAGTGCTCTCGGCCTATACATTGACTGCCGACGGCCAGCGCCATGACGTGGCGCCGGAACGCATCTACACCCAGGAAAGCCATTCCAGTGCCGCGGCGCCGATCTATGCCGATCGCAAGGTGCGCGTCATCGTGTTCCCCAACCTGGCTCCCGGCAATCGTCTGGCCTACCAGATACGACGCACTCGCAAGATCCCCTATTTCCCCGGCTACTTCAGCCTGTTGAGCACCTTCAGCGTATTCAACCAGTATGAAAATGCCGAAGTCACCCTGACCGCGCCGGCAGACATGCCGATGAATGTGTTCAGCCGCGATGTGCAAGGCAGCAATACCGCGACCCTGAGCGACGGCCGCGCGCACTGGCGCTGGCAATACCAGCGCGCTCAGCCCCTGAAGGCGCAGAACCGGGCGGCGCCGGTGTGGACCTTCAGCCCGACCATCATGGCCAGCACCTATGGCGACTGGGCACAGCTCGCCAGGGCCTACCAATTGAAGGCCAGGCCGGCGGCCGAAGTCACGCCGGACATCCGCGTGCTGGCGGAGAAAATCACACAGGGCGTGACGCAGCGCCGCGCCCAGGCAGCGGCCTTGCACCATTGGGTTGCCCAGAACATTCGCTATGTCGCGGTATATCTGGGCAATGGCGGCCTCGAGCCCAACAGCGCGCAAAGCGTTCTGGAGCACCGCTACGGAGATTGCAAGGACCATGTCGTCCTGCTGGAAGCGCTGCTGGCAGCCAAGGGAATCGCCAGTTCGCCGGTGCTGATAGGCGCGGGAGGCGGCCCGATTCTGACCAGCATTCCCCTGGTGGAGCGTTTCAACCATGCGCTGACCTACCTCCCCGAGTTTGATCTGTATGTGGACTCGACCACTCCCTGGGCCCGTTTTGGCCAGTTGCCCGCCGAAGACCTGGGTGCCCCGGTGCTGCACACCCATGAGGCAAGGCTGACCTACACGCCGCACAAAGATCTTTTGCGCAATCGCAGCAGCGTCACGGTGGACCTGGTTTTCGACCCCTCGGGCAATCTGCACGGCCAGACGCGGCTGGAATTGAGCGAAGCCGACGAAATCCACCTGCGCGCCCAGTTCTCCCAGCTGAACGCCCAGAACCGCAGTGCTGTGGAGGAGTCCTTCATGGCCGCCTGCGGCATGGACGGCCACGGACGCATAGAGATGAACGGCGACCCCTTCGACCTGAATCGCCCATTCAGCTCCATCTATGTCTTTCAGGCGAGCGACTTCATTGATTTCGACATGGTGGGCGGCATCGTCGTACCGACGCCGCCAGGCAGCTGGTCCATTCGCAGTCTGGCATCGAGCACCGCCGCCCCGGCAAACGCCACGCCGTTTGCCTGCGACGCGGGACTGCGGGAGGAAACCTATCACGTGGAGTTTCCCGCCAACGTGCCCATCATCGCCATTCCCGCCAACCAGCATTTCCGCAACACGGCCGGCGAGTATCGGGTGGAATGGACACGCCAGGGCCAGCGCGTGAGCGTTCGCCACCGGCTTCAATTGAATGCGATGCGCGGCAGCTGCACGCTGTGCCAGCCGGAGGACTACCCCGAGCTGCGTGCGCTGTTCCAGCAGGCACACCGCGGTTTTCGTGGGCAGATCGTGCATGGCAAGCTGTCGGGCTTGCAGTGAGCAGCGACGCTTCAAAAGAAAAGGTCCCGCATTTTGTGCGGGACCTTTTTTGTCTGTGCCGCCGTGATCTCCACTGCGGCCGCCAAACTCAACGCTGGATCAGCTTTCCCAGCCAGAATGCTTTTCGCACAAAGCCTTGGTGCTCTTGCCTTTGGCGGTCTCGGCAAAACGCGCCAGGCTGCCCTTGAAGTCTTCGGGCGTTTCGTTCCAGACGCAGGTGCAGTAGGCCTGGGCCATGGTCTGGCCCTTGATCAGGCTCTTGTCATTTCCGCCGGTGTAGTTCTCATTGGATGCCTTGATGCAGGCCGCGTATTGGCTGTCTCCTGCCGGCGGCTTGTTGTAATCCGTGGCCGCCATGGCCGCGCCCGTCGACGCCAGCACCGCGGCTGACACAAAGGCAAAGAACAGTTTTTTCATTTTTGGGGAGGTGTGTTTGCAAAAAGATTTTTGCCTGCCGAAGCTACCACCACCGATAAATAAAGTAATGAAATTTACAAAATGTAACTTATAGGCCCTTGGCGCAACCCGGGGGCCGCTCAGCCGCCGACAATGGCTGCAACGTCCAGCACATACATCTGGCGCTGGTGTTCATGCACCGAGTCGATGCAGACCTGGCGGCCGTCGCGGCTCCAGCGCGGGTGCAGGTCGCAGCGGTTTTCCTTGCTCAGGTCGGGCGTCGCGTAGAAGCTGCCCAGGTTGCGGCGCTCGCCGGTCTGCATGTCGAACAGGAACAGGAAGCGCTCGTGCGTGCGGTCGTCGGGGTAGGTGTCGCTGAGCATCCAGCGCGTGCTCACGGGCGAGAACGTCATATGGCCGTTCTCGACCAGTACGTCGCGACCGACCACCTGCACGTCCCCGCCTTCCACGTCATGGTAGAGGTGGTAGTGGATCTCGCCGGCGTGCGGCCCCCAGACGATGATGTGGCTGTCGTCCTGCCACAGCGGGTGTGAGATCTGGTATTCGGACTTCTCGTAGTCGAAGGTGCCGACGGCGCTGGGGTCGAAGTCGGCGGCCAGCTGCGGCAGCGGGTGGTCCGAGCATTCGAGCAGGCGCATGTCCGAGCCGTCGGGGTTCATGGTGATCAGGCGGTGCAGGAAGCAGGTTTCGTCCTTGACGCGCTCGGTCCAGCGGTGCAGGAACAGGATGCGCGAGGATGCCGGATTGACTTCGATGTGGCTGACCCAGTGAATCGCCTGGTCCATGGACGCCCGGGGATGGAAGGCCTTGAGGTCGGCATAGCTGACCAGCAGCGCGGCGTCGCCCGTGGCCATGTCCATGCGCCAGATGCCGTCGTCGGTCGGCGCCAGCGGCAGGTCGAACGGGCCGCCGGCTTCGCTGTAGCCAATGGTCTCGTGCGTCACATAGAGCCGCCGGTAGTTGACCGACAGCGCCCACTGGCTGCTGGGCGCGACCACATAGACAGGCATGGGCAGCACGCGGCGCACCAGGGTGTCGACGTCGACCACCACCGCGCCAAAGCCGGGGTAGCGCGCCGTCATGTCGCCCGTGCGGTCGTTGTAGATGAGCTGGCGGCCGGCAGCGCCATCGAGCCACTGCAGCTGGCTGCCCATCTGCCAGTTCCAGGCACCGGTCTCGCCCACGGCATGGAAGCGGTCGCCGTCCTGCGTGTCGAAATAGCCTATGGTGGCCTTGGCGTCGGGTGTCAGGTACTGGTCCATGGCCGGCGTGCGCTGGCCGGCGATCAGGCGGTTGGTCTTGTCCCAGTTCGACTTGTTGTAGTAGCCGAAGAAATGGTGCTGGCTGCCATCGCCCACGCGGCGGCAGGGCACAAAGGGGGCGGCGTTGGAAGAGTCGGTCATGGGAAAAATGAAATACTGAAATGAAGCTGCCCGGCGGTCCGGGCAGAGGGATGCAGGGCTGCGCTCGAGACCGGCCGTCAATCGGCCGAGACCTTGCCTTCGAGAATCACGCGGTCCCAGCGGAGCTTTTCCTGGGCGACAAAGCGCTGGGCTTCGGGCAGGCTGTTGGCCACGGCCGTCATGCCCTGGTCTTCCAGACCCTTGCGGAACTCGGGGGTGTTGATCACCTTGCGCACATCGGCGCTGATCTTCTCGACAATCGCCTGGGGCACCTTGGCCGACACCGCCACCGTGGTCCACGAGGTGGCTTCAAAGCCCTGGATGCCGGCTTCGGTGGCCGTGGGCACATCGGGCAGCGCGGCCAGACGCTGCTTGCCGGTCACGGCCAGCGCCTTCATCTTGCCGCCGCGTATGTGGCCCAGCACCGTCGGCGGATTCTCGAACATCAGCTGGATCTGGTTGCCCAGCAGGTCGTTGAGCGCGGCCGAACTGCCGCGGTAGGGCACGTGGACGATGGGCGCGCCCGACTGCAGCTTGTACAGCTCGCCCATCATGTGCACCGACGAGCCCACACCGGCCGAGCCGAAGTTGACGGTGCCCGGCGCACTCTTGGCCAGCGCCGTGAGCTGCTGCATATCCTTGACCGGCAGCCCCGGCGAAGCCACCACCACGTGGGGCATTTCAGCCAGCACCGTGACCACGCGCAGGTCGGTGGCCGGGTTGTACGACAGCTTCTTGTAGATGCCGTAGGCCGCGTGCAGGCCGATCGAGCCGACCATCAGCGTGTAGCCGTCGGCGGGCTGGTCGACCACATAGCGGCCGCCCAGATGACCGCCAGCGCCGGGCTTGTTCTCGACCACCACCGTCTGGCCCCACAGCCGGCTGAGCTTGTCGGCCAGCATGCGCGCCTGCACATCCGAGCTGCCACCGGCGGTGAACGGCACAATGATGCGCACCTGGCGCGACGGGTTGGGAAAGGCCGCATCGCTGGACCAGGCGCTGGCCGAGCAGGCCATGAGGGCGGCGGCCAGGGCCGTCAGGCTGAAATTGCGGCGCGCGATTTTGTTCATGTGAATGCCTCTTGGAAAATGCGGCCGCAATGGAAAGCGGCCTGTATGAATCCAGTGTAGGCAGCCCAGGCAACTCAGCAAAATGCAATTTTCCGCGCCACCTATACAGGATTGGTATACCCTCGCCCCATGCCACGTCCTTTGAGTTTTCGCGAAATCGAAGCCTTCCGCGCCGTGATGCAGGCCGGCACGACCACCGCCGCCGCGCAGCTGCTGCACACCACCCAGCCGTCGGTCAGCCGCCTGCTGGCGCAGATGCAGGCCGGCGCCGGCCTCAAGCTGTTCGACATGCACAAGGGCCGGCTGCGGCCCACGCCCGAAGCGCTTGAGCTGTTTGCCACGGTGCAGCAGCACTTTGTCGGCCTGGAGCGCATAGAGCGCGACCTGCAGGGCCTGCGGCTGTCGGGCGCGGGCACGCTGCGCATAGGCTGCACGCCGGCGCTGGGCCTGTCGGTGCTGCCGGCCGTGGTGCATGCCTTCGTGCAGCAGCACCCGAGCACGCCCATCAGCCTGCAGACCCTGGGCACACCGCATCTGCGCGAAGGCCTGCAGCTGGGCCAGTTCGATCTGGTGGTCAGCACCATGGCCATCGACGCGCCCGATCTCAACGCCAGCGTGCTACACCGCAGCCAGGCAGTCTGCGTGATGCACCCGGGCCATGCGCTGGCGCAGCGCGATGAACTGCATGTCAGCGACCTGGCCGACCAGCTGCTGCTGACGCTCAATGCCGACGACAACATCTTCCTGCAGTTGCAGCAGACCATGCAGCGCCATGGCGTGCAGGCGCGCTCGACGATAGAGACCACCTACTCATCGACCATCTGCTGCCTCGCCGCCGAAGGCACGGGCATAGGCGTGGTCAACCCCTATGTGGCAAGCAAGTTTGCCGCGCAGCTGGCGATACGGCCGCTGCTGCCGCACTGCGCGGTCGAGATCGCGCTGGCCCTGCCGCTGCACCGCGCGCCGTCGGCCCGCGCCGATGTCTTCGTGCAGCTGCTGCAGCAGCATCTGCAG
>JBBKVU010000171.1:0-9441 GCA_037968595.1 Comamonas sp. | reverse complement strand
ACAGCGCCGACAGCACGCTGGTCTGTATGCCTTCGGTCGCGCCGCTGGTGAAAAACAGCTGCCCCGTGGGCGCATCAAGCACGCGCCGCGCGCTGGCGCGCACCTGATCGACCACGGCGCGCGCCTTGAGACCGCTGCCATGAATGCTGCTGGGATTGCCGAAGCTGTCGGCCATGACGGCCAGCGCCGCCTGGCGGGCAGGGGGAAAGACCGCCGTGGTGGCGTTCGCGTCAAGATAGATTTCCATGGGGAAAATTTTCCCCCACGGGCAGCGTATAGGTCTTGCAAAATACCGCTCTGTTTTGTCAATTTCCGCGATGAAATTCCATATTTGAAATAAATAATGAAAATAAATTCCATTGACTGCAAGCTGCTGGAAAAACTCCAGCGAAACGCCGATATCCCGGTGGCGGATCTGGCCACCGAGCTGGGCCTGTCCCAGACCTCCTGCTGGCGGCGCATCCAGCGCCTCAAGGAAGGCGGCGTGATCACCCGCAATGTGGCGCTGGTGGACCGCCATCACGCCAATGTCAGCGTCACGGTGTTTGTCGCCGTGCGCACCAGCACCCACAGCCAGGAGTGGTTCGATCAATTCCACGCCACGGTCCAGTCCATCTCCGAAGTCGTAGAGCTGTACCGCATGAGCGGCGACGTGGATTACCTGCTGCGCGTGGTCGTGCCCGATATCGCCGCCTACGACAAGGTCTACAAGCGGCTGATTGCGGGCACCCAGCTGCTGGACGTGTCGTCGAGCTTTGCCATGGAGGAAATCAAGTTCACCACGGCGCTGCCGCTGACCTACGTGCGCTGAGGCCGCGCAGGCAACATGGCCCAGGCCAAAACAGCATTCATGGCCCTCACGTACCAGACCATAGCGCCGCCACAATTGCACCAACCGCGTGGCCGGGATGACGGCAGCAAGTGCCTTGCTGGCGCATTCCGGTGACAGGAATCCGCAACTTGCCCTATCGATTGGAGCGACCATGAGCCAACGCCTCGACTATTACAAGTCTTCCCCCGATGCCGCCAGGAAGTACGTCGAATTCAACAACCTGCTGCACAACAAGCCGTTTCTTGCCCAGCACGGACATCTGGTCACGCTGCGCGCTTCGCAGCTCAACGGCTGCGCGTTCTGCGTCGACATGCATGTCAAGGAAGCCAGGATCCACGGCGAACGCGAACTGCGCCTGCACCATGTCACCGTCTGGCGCGAGTCAACGCTGTTCAGCGCCAAGGAACGCGCCATCCTCGAATGGACCGAGGCCCTGACCCAGCTGGGCGCGCATGGTGTCTCCGATGCAATCTTCGACAGCGTGCGCGCCGAACTCAGCGACGAGGAGCTTGCCGACCTGTCCTTCCTGATCGTCGCCATCAACGGCTGGAACCGGCTGAGCGTGGCGTTTCGCGCCGTGCCCGGGTCGGCCGACAAGCTCTACGGCCTCGACAAGGCCGGTCTGTCCTGAAATCTACAGCGACTGCCGAATCAGCCTGCCCAGGCGTTCGGCCTGGGCGGGCGCGGTGCAATTGGTGAAGCTCAGCAACAGGGCCGAATCGCTGCACTCGGAAGCCCACCAGCGCGACAACGGCTGCACGGCCAGGCCCTGGGCCAGCAGCTTCTCGGCCAGGGGCCGGTCGGTGCATGCGCCGGGCAGGCGCAGCACCAGGTGCATTCCACCGGGCTGGGGCGCGGTGCGCAGCCGGCCTTCGAGTCCGTGCTCCAGTGCCGCAACGGTCGCCGCGCGGCGCTCGGCATAGAGCTTGCGCATGCGCTGGATATGGCGCGAAAAATGCCCTTCGGTCATGAAGTCGGCAACGATGGACTGGGTGATTGCCGGCGTCGCAGCAGCAAAGAAGATGCGTGCCACGCGCTCGAACGCCGCCACCTGGGCCTGCGGCACGACCAGATAGGCCAGCCGGATGCCGGGAAACAGCAGCTTGCTGAAGCTGCCCGCGTAAAGCACGCGGCCCTGGCGGTCCAGACTGGCCAGCGCGGGCAGCGGCCGACCCGCATAGCGGAACTCGCCGTCGTAATCGTCCTCCACCACCCAGGCGTCGCGCGAGGCCGCCCAATCCAGCAGCGCATGGCGGCGCGGCAGGGACAGCGACATCGACAGCGGGCTTTGGTGGGCGGGTGTGACGACAGCCAAGCGCGCGTCGGCTGCCAGCGCCATGCCGCGCTCCACCACCAGGCCCTGGTCATCGACCGGCACCGCCACCGGCAGCAGGCCCGCCGCGCGCAGCAACTGGCGTGTGGGTGGATAGCCCGGGTCCTCCACCCAGGCGCGGTCGCCCGGCTGCGCCACCGCCAGCACGGCCAGCTGCAGACTGGCGCGGTAGCCGCTGGTGACAAACACCTGGTGGGCGCCGCAATTGATGCCGCGCGCCACCTGCAGGTAGGCCGCAATCGCGCTGCGCAGCGCCGGCAGGCCGTGCGGCGGCGGATAGTCGAGGTCGGCCGCCTGCATGCCGCGCAGGTAGCGCGCCCCCAGCCGCGCCCAGATCTTGCGCGGGAAGGCATCCATTGCCGGCACGCCCATCTGGAAAGGCAGCAGCTGCGCGGGCCGCCACAGAACGTCATGCGCGGCGGCCATGGATTCATCCGCCGGCGCGACGGCAGGCAGCGGGCCGGCGGATGGCAGCGCCGGATGGATCACCGTACCCGCCTGCGCACGTGCCAGCAGATAGCCTTCGGAGGTCAACAGCTCGTAAGCGAGGTCGACCGTGCCGCGTGCGATGCCCAGCTCCTTTGCCAGTGCGCGCACCGAAGGCACGCGGTCGCCCGGCGCCAGGTCGCCGACCGCGATGGCCGCGCGCACCCGGTCATACAGCTGGCGGTACAGCGGTGCATTGCCGCCCTCGGTCAGCGGGGCAAAGGCCTGGGAGGAAGCCACAGGCGTCATGGTCTGGTTCATGGCTACAGTCTTGCATGGCATGCAGGGCCTGGACGCGCCGCGCTGCGAGCGCCGCGTCACCGCCCGGTGCAGGCTGCATTTCAGCGGGTCAGCCGCCAGCAAAATTTGCCGCGCAGCTATGCAGCCTGTCGTGAATGAGGGATGATAGGGAGAATTCACTCTTGCCTCCAACCGCCTGCTTCATGCCTGCTGCTGACTCCGTCACTTCGTCCACATCCAGCAAGGCGCTGCCCGGATTGGGTCGCGCACTGATTTCTGCGGGCACCATCACGGCCGAGATTGCCGAAGAGCTGCACAAGAAATCCCAGGCCGCGCGCACCAGCTTCATTGCCGAGCTCATTGGTTCCGGCACCGTCACTTCTTCCGCGCTGGCCCACACGCTGTCCACGGTGTTTGGCGCTCCCCTGCTCGACCTCGACGCGGTCGACCCCGCCACGCTGCCGCAGGGGCTGCTGCCTTCCAAGCTGTGCCTGACCTACCGCGTGGTGGTGCTGAGCAAGCGCAACAACCGCCTGACGATTGCCGCCGCCGACCCTACGGACCAGGAAGCCGCCGAACGCATCAAGTTCACCTCCCAGATGGGGATTGACTGGATCATTGCGGAATACGACAAGCTGGTGCAGCTGTGCGAGGCCACGCACAAGACCGCGGGCGAATCGCTGCAGACCTATACCGCCACGGGTGAGTTCAATTTCGACGACATCAAGTCCGAAGAGACCGAGGAGGCCAGCGACAGCGCCAATGCCGCGGCCTCGGACGTAGAAGACGCGCCCATCGTCAAGTTCCTGCACAAGATGCTGCTGGACGCCTTTCACATGCGCGCGTCCGACCTGCACTTCGAACCCTACGAGCACAATTACCGCGTGCGCTTTCGCATTGACGGCGAGCTGCGCGAGATCGCCTCGCCGCCGATAGCCATCAAGGACAAGCTCGCGTCGCGCATCAAGGTGATTTCCCGCCTCGACATCTCCGAGAAACGCGTGCCGCAGGACGGCCGCATGAAGCTCAAGGTCGGCCCGGGCCGCACGATCGACTTCCGCGTGAGCACCCTGCCCACGCTGTTTGGCGAAAAGATCGTGATCCGTATCCTGGACCCCGAAAGCGCCAAGATGGGCATCGCTGCGCAGGGCTACGAGCCCGAGGAGCGCGAACGCCTGATGCAGGCCATCGGCCGCCCCTACGGCATGATTCTGGTCACCGGTCCCACGGGTTCGGGCAAGACGGTGTCGCTCTACACCTGTCTGAATCTGCTGAACAAGCCGGGCGTCAACATCGCCACCGCCGAAGATCCGTCGGAAATCAACCTGCCGGGCGTCAATCAGGTCAATGTCAACGAAAAGGCCGGACTGAGCTTTGCCACCGCGCTCAAGGCCTTTTTGCGCCAGGATCCCGACATCATCATGGTCGGCGAAATCCGCGATCTCGAGACTGCCGACATCGCCATCAAGGCGGCCCAGACGGGTCACCTGGTGCTGTCGACGCTGCACACCAACGATGCGCCGACCACGCTCACGCGCATGCGCAACATGGGAATCGCGCCGTTCAACATTGCCTCGAGCGTGATTTTGATCACCGCCCAGCGGCTGGCGCGGCGCCTGTGCCCGCTGTGCAAGCAGCCCGCCGACATTCCGCACGAGGCGCTGATCGATGCCGGCTATGACGCGGACGAGATCGACGGCAGCTGGGTGACCTACAAGGCCGTCGGCTGCAAGGCCTGCAACAACGGCTACAAGGGCCGGGTCGGCATCTACCAGGTGATGCCCATCACCGAAGAAATGCAGCGCATCATCCTGCGCGATGGCAGCGCCCTGGAAATCGCCGCCCAGTCCAAGCTCGAAGGCGTGCGCTCGTTGCGCGCGTCCGGGCTGCACAAGGCGCGCCAGGGGCTGACATCGCTTGAAGAAGTGCTGGCCGTGACCAACGAATAAAACAGCCCAGCACACAAGAGGGAACGGCATGGCGACTGCAGGCATCCAGGATTTTGTCTTCGAATGGGAAGGCAAGGACCGGCACGGAAAGATCGTGCGCGGCGAGACCCGCGCGGGCGGCGAAAACCAGGTGCAGGCCACATTGCGGCGCCAGGGCATCTTCCCGACAAAGATCAAGAAGCGGCGCACGCGCTCGGGCAAGAGGATCAAGCCCAAGGACATCGCGCTGTTCACGCGCCAGCTGGCCACCATGATGAAGGCCGGCGTGCCGCTGCTGCAGTCGTTTGACATCGTCGGCCGCGGCAATACCAATACCAGCGTCACCCGTCTGCTCAACGATGTACGCACGGACGTCGAAATGGGCACCTCGCTGAGCGCGGCCTTCCGCAAGCATCCGCTGTACTTCAACAGCCTTTACTGCAACCTGGTCGAAGCCGGCGAATCCGCGGGTATTCTTGAAACCCTTCTTGACCGGCTCGCGGTCTACATGGAAAAGACCGAGGCCATCAAGAGCAAGATCAAATCGGCGCTGATGTACCCGAGCGCGGTGATCATCGTGACCTTCGTGGTGATCGCGGTGATCATGATTTTCGTCGTGCCGGCGTTCAAGGACGTGTTCAGCTCGTTTGGCGCTGACCTGCCCGCGCCCACGCTGCTGGTCATGGCGATCAGCGAAATCTTCGTGCAGTGGTGGTGGCTGATCTTCGGCCTGATAGGCGGCGGCATCTACTTCTTCCTGCAGGCCTGGCGGCGCAGCCCGCGCATACAGATGGCCATGGACAGGATCATGCTGCGCCTGCCGATCTTCGGCGTGCTGGTCGAGAAGTCCTGCATCGCGCGCTGGACGCGCACGCTGTCGACGATGTTTGCCGCCGGCGTGCCGCTGGTCGAGGCGCTGGATTCGGTCGGCGGTTCCTCGGGCAATGCCGTCTATGCCTTGGCCACCGACAAGATCCAGCAGGAGGTCTCCACCGGCACCAGCCTGACTTCGGCAATGACCTCCACCAATGTCTTCCCGTCCATGGTGCTGCAGATGTGCGCGATCGGCGAAGAATCCGGCTCCATCGATCACATGCTGGGCAAGGCCGCCGACTTCTACGAAGAGGAAGTCGATGAAATGGTTGCCGGCCTGTCGAGCCTGATGGAGCCCATCATCATCGTGTTTCTGGGCGTCATCATCGGCGGCATCGTGGTCGCCATGTATCTGCCCATTTTCCAGCTGGGTCAGGTGGTCTGATGTTCATGGGCTGGGAAGGTGCCGTCCTGGGCGGCGTGCTGGGTCTGCTCATCGGCAGTTTTCTGAATGTGGTGATCCACCGGCTGCCGAAGATCATGGAGCAGCAATGGGCCGAGGAATGCCGCCAGCATGCCGAGGAACAGGCGCTGGCCGCAGGCCAGCCGCTGGTGGCGGCAGCGGCCGGCGAACGCCTCGGCCTGAGCGTGCCGCGCTCGCGCTGCCCGCACTGCGGCCATGCGATACGCTGGTATGAAAACATTCCCGTGCTGAGCTATCTCGCGCTGCGCGGCCAGTGCGCGGGCTGCAAGGCAGGCATCAGTGCGCGCTATCCGCTGGTCGAGCTGGCGACGGCCGCGCTGTTTGCCTTCTGCCTGGGCCAGTGGGGACTGACAGCGACCGGCCTGGCCTGGTGCGGCTTCAGCGCCGCGCTGCTGGCGCTGGCGCTGATCGACTGGGACACGACCTTGCTGCCCGACGACATCACCCTGCCCCTGCTCTGGGCCGGACTGATTGCCGCCGCGCTGCGCTGGACCGACGCCTCGCTGAGCGACGCCGTCTGGGGCGCGGCCGCAGGCTATCTGTCGCTGTGGCTGGTGTTCTGGGGCTTCAAGCTGGCGACCGGCAAGGACGGCATGGGCTATGGCGACTTCAAGCTGTTTGCCGCGCTCGGCGCCTGGTTCGGCTGGCAGGCGCTGGTGCCCATCATTCTCGCGGCGTCTGTCATAGGCGCCATCATCGGCATTGCCATGAAGCTGCGCAGCCAGCTGCGCGCAGGCGGCTATATCCCGTTTGGCCCGTTTCTCGCGGGCGCAGGCTTTGCGGCGCTGCTGTTTGGCCCACAGCGCATGCTGGAGCGCTTTCTGGGGATGCTGGGCTTGTGATGGACAACATCGCACCCCATGCCCTGCTCCCACGCCGCTGGCGCACGCCGCGCCTGGGCGTGACCGGAGGCATAGGCAGTGGCAAGAGCACTTTTGCCGCCATGCTGGCCGCCCGGGGAGCGGTGCATATCGATGCCGACCAGATCGCGCGCGGCGTCACGGCCGCGGGCGGCCTGGCCATGGCGCCGATTGCCGCGGCCTTCGGCCAGGACCTGGTGGCCGACGACGGCGGCCTGCACCGCGAGCGCATGCGGGCCCTGGCCTTTGCCGATGCGTCGGCGCGCCAGCGCCTTGAAGCCATTGTCCATCCCCTGGTCGGCCAGGCAACGGCCGAACGCATCGTGCAAGCCGAGCAGGCCGGCGCCGCGCTGATCGTGCTGGACATCCCGCTGCTGGTGGAGTCGGGCCGCTGGAGTCGCCAGCTCGACCAGGTGCTGGTGGTCGACTGCAGCGAAGCCACGCAGATCCGGCGCGTGATCGAGCGCAGCCAGTTGGCCCCCGAAGCCATAGAGCGCATCCTCGCGGCGCAGGCCACGCGCCAGGCGCGCAGAGCGGCCGCCGATATGATTATTTACAATGACACGCAGGATCTGGAGCGTTTGCGCGCGCATGCGGTTCGGATCGCTGCGTTGTTCGGGCTATGATGGGACATGGCTTGGCGGAAGCCGCAGGGCCCGGGCGGCCGGCCTGGGCGTCGTTACGCGCTGGATTGGCGCGGTTTTGTCCTGTTTGCGCCGATAAAAACAAGGTGAACAGGCACTAGGAGCCCTGCAAGCGTGATCCTCTACGAATACCCTTTTAACGAACGCCTGAGAACCTATCTCAGGCTCGAATCTCTGTTCCGCCGCCTTGGCGAACTGATTGCACGCCCCTATCCGACCGACCACCATTTCGCGCTGGTGACGATTTTCGAGATCATGGATGTCGCCGCCCGCGTCGACCTCAAGGCCGATGTGCTCAAGGACCTCGACAAGCAGAAGGCCTTGCTTGACAGTTACCGCGGCAACCCGTCGATTGCCACCGAGCTGCTGGACCAGATCATAGGCCGCATGGATGAGTGCTTTGCCGCGCTCAATGCGCAAAACGGCAAGACCGGCCAGATCCTCACGGAAAACGACTGGCTGATGGCGATTCGCAGCCGCATCAGCATTCCCGGCGGCACCTGCGGCTTCGATCTGCCGGCCTACCATGCCTGGCAGCACCAGGACAGCGATGTGCGCCAGCGCGCGCTCGAGGGCTGGACCGCGGCGCTGACACCGCTGGCCGACGCGCTGTTCGTGCTGATGCAGATGCTGCGCGACACCGGCGTGCCGCAGCGCGTGGCCGCGGAGAACGGGCAGTTCCAGCAGAACCTGCCCACGGGACGCACTTTCCAGCTGTTGCGACTGCGCATCGATCCGGCGCTCGACCTGGTGCCCGAGATCAGCGGCAACCGGCTGCTGGTGTCGGTACGACTGATGCGTGCCGATGCCAACGGCAAGCTCCAGCCCTGCCCCGAAGACGCGAATTTCGAAATTACCCTGTGTGCCTGAAACGCCCATGACGAACGATTCCAAGCCGGCCGCGCCCATTGTCCGCTGCCCCACCTGCGGCGGACCCAGTGTCTTCGCACCCCAGAACCGCTGGCGGCCATTCTGCAGCGAGCGCTGCCGCCAGATCGATCTGGGCGCCTGGGCCAATGAAGAGTTTCGCGTGCCCTCGCCCATCCCGCCCGAAGGCGCGCCCCACGGCGACCCGCGCGAGCAGGATTAACAGGCCGCGAGTTCAGGCCGTGGTGGCTGGCAGGTCCCGGGTGTAGTACCCGGCGTCAAACGCCAGACCGCGCTCCTGGGCCAGCCATTCGAGCACCGGCAGCGCTCCGGGCAGCACGGGCTTGACGTCCAGCGGCAGTTGCTGCCAGGCCATGTTCTGGCCTTCGCGCATTTCAAAGTTTCCCTGCCATTCGCGCACCTTGCACCAGTGCAGGCGCACCAGCGCATGCGGGTAGTCGTGCTCGGTGACTGTCCAGCCTTCGGCCGGGCCTATGGTGATTCCCAGCTCCTCGATCAGCTCGCGGCGCAGCGCCTGCTCCACCGACTCGCCGGCTTCAAGCTTGCCGCCGGGAAACTCCCAGAAGCCCGCGCAGGGCTTGCCTTCGGGGCGCGAAGTCAGCAGCAGCGCATCGTCGGCGCGTATCAGCACGCCCACGGCGACTTCGGTGTGCTTGCGCGGTGCAATATTCAGAGTCACAAATTTCCCAACCAAACGCGCGTACACACCCGCCGGCGCCGGGTCGCCCCCAGCCGGCGGACGGCCCCCATGGGGGGCAGCGTAGCTACGCGCAGCGAGCAAGCGTGCGGGCTCACAATTCGGATTCCTCGGACAGGCCGCTGACATCGGCACTGCCGCTGCCGGCTGCGGCATGGGTGTCGCGACCCGCATAGTCACGCGCAAACTGGTGGGCCACGCGGCCGCTGCGCGAGCCGCGCTCCAGCGCCCAGACC
>JBBKVU010000170.1:0-6497 GCA_037968595.1 Comamonas sp. | reverse complement strand
ATCGCCGCCTGCACGCCTTGGCTGGCCTCGACGGCCCACGCGGCCTTTCCCGAGAAGGCCATCACCCTGGTCGTGCCCACGGCCGCCGGCGGCGGCAACGACGCGATGGCGCGCGTCGTGGCGCAGAAAATGTCCGGCCTGCTGGGCCAGCAGGTGATTGTCGAGAACAAGGCGGGAGCCAACGGCGCGATCGCGGCCGAACATGTGGCGCGCGCCACGCCCGACGGCCACACCATTCTTTTCGGCTATATCGGCACGCATGGCATGAGCCCGGCGCTGCAGAAGCTGCGCTATGACCCGATTGCCCAATTCGAGCCCATAGGCATGGTCAGCTATTCGGCCACGCTGATGGTGGTCAATCCCAAGGTGCCGGTGAAGACCGTGGCCGAGCTGGTCGCGCTGACCAAGGCCAAGCCCCAGGACTACAACTACGCCTCGGCGGGCAACGGCACGGCGCCGCATTTCACGGCCGAGATCTTCAAGCTCGAAAGCGGCGCGCAGATGGCCCATGTGCCCTACCGCGGCGCGGCGCCGGCCATGAACGACACCATGGCCGGCCAGACCCAGGTGATGTTTCCCAGCCTGTTTTCCGCCTATACCCATGTCAAGAGCGGCAAGCTGCGCGCGCTGGCGCTGGCCGGCCCCAAGCGCTCGTCGCTGCTGCCCGATGTGCCCACGCTCGAGGAAGCCGGCATCAAGGGGGTGGAAGTCACGCAGTGGTATGCGATGTTCGCGCCCGGCAAGACGCCGCGCCCCGTGGTCGATCAGCTCAACAAGGCCTTGAACACCGCGCTGGCCGACAAGGACGTGGTGCGGCGCATCGAGGAACAAGGCGCGGTGGTCGACACCAGCACGCCCGAGCAGCTGGGCCTGACCGTGCGCCAGGAGATCGCCAAGTGGAAAGGCGTGGTGCTCAAGGCCCAGCTCACTCCGGATTGAAGACGCTGCGCCATTTCACATTTCAACAAGAGGGAGACAAGAATGAAAACCATAGCCACGCTGTGCGCCGTGCTTGCCAGCAGCTGCGTCGCGGCGCAGACCGCCAGCGTCACGCTGTACGGCATCGTCGATCTGGGAGCGCGCCACGGCAGCGGCCTGACTGCCGGCAACGCGCCCGCGGCCGGCTCGACCAGCAGCCTGGGCAGCGGCATCCACACCACCAGCCGCTGGGGAATCCGCGCCAGCGAAGACCTGGGCGGCGGCACCAAGGCGCTTTTCCAGCTTGAAAGCGGCATCAATGCCGACACCGGCACCTCGGCCAATGCCAGCAAGTACTTTGATCGCGCCTCCTGGCTGGGTCTGCAGGGTAGCTGGGGTACGCTGGCCATGGGCCGCCAGACAAGCACGCTGGCCGACGCGGTCTCGCCCGTGGATCCGCTGGCCATGCGCTTTGCGGGCTTCAACCCCAGCATAGGCGTCGCGGCCTTGAGCCAGCACGGCCTGGGCATGCAGTTCGGCAGCGCGGGCTCGACTTCGGGCTCGTATCGGCTCGACAATTCGCTCAAGTACACGGGCCGCTGGGGCGGCCTGACGGCGCGCGCCATGCTGGGCCTGGGCGAAGTCGCCGGAGAAAGCGGCGCGCTGTCATCGCGTGGCCTGGGGCTGGCCTATGCAGCCAGGGGCATCACGGTATCGGGCGCGTTCCAGACGTTCAAGGACATCAACCAGCGCGAGCTCGATGGCGCGACCCTGGGCGCGGCCTACCAGTGGGGCAAGCTGCGGCTCGCGGCCAACGCCGGACGCAGCAAGGCCGAAACCGCGGCCAACCAGCACACCGTGCAGCGCCTGCTGTCGGCGGGCGCGACCTGGGCGGTGACGGGCCAGACCGATCTCACCGCCGCCTATTACAAGGTGGAGCGCACGCGCACCGGCGCCGCCGACGACGGCTATGGCCGCCTCGTGGCCTTTGCCGAATACAAGCTGTCGCGCCGCACCAAGGTCTACGCCGAGCTGGACAGCACGCGCTGGCGCAACGGCTTTCAGGGCGCGGCCAACAAGGCGCGCGCCACCGGGCTGTCGGCGGGCGTGGTGCATTCGTTCTAAGGCACCGCGCAGAAAAAAGCCGCTGTCACCAGCGGCTTTTTCGTTTGGGCAATGCCTTCGTCAAGGCTTGACGACCAGCACCGGTATATGGACCGAGCGCAGCACGCGCTGGGTCACGCTGCCGAGCATCAGCTTTTCGAGGCCGCGGCGGCCATTGGAGCCGATGACGATCAGGTCGGCGCCGGTGTTCTCGACCACGCGCACAATGCCTTCATGCACGGCATGGCCCTCGCCGACCACGGTATTCACCGCCAGGCCGGATTCATCCATGATCTTGCGCACGGCTTCGAGCGCGGTGTTGGCTTCGGCCGTGGCCGCGCTCAGGTACTGGGCCTGGCCGTAGGCGAAGTCGGCGCCCACGCCAGTGAATGGATAGGGATCGACCACATAGACCGCGGTCACGCTGCTGCCAAAGACCTTGGCCAGTTCGGCGGCCTTGGAAACCGCGAGCAGCGATGTGGATGAGCCGTCGACGGGAACCAGAATGTGCTTGAACATGATGTCTCTCCTCTAGATGAACACGACAGGCCACATGGGGCCCCGATGACTGCAGTGTGGCATGCCACGTGGCCGCGGACCTTGACGGTTGTCAAGTTACGCGGGGTCGTCGAACTCCGCGCCTTGAAAACCGTTGCGGCGGCAGGTGACGACCAGCGTATCACGATAGCCGCCGTCTGCAACCGGCTGGATGGGCGTCGTTTCATGGATCATGCGGGCGTCGTCCAGCAGCATCAGCGACCAGGGTTCGGTCAGCGTGAAGCGCTGGCCCTGGGGGCCCGAGGCTTCGAACACCCGCGTCTCGCCGCCCTTCACATGCTCGCGACCGACCAGAAACACCGCTACCAGATCGACGCCGTCGCGGTGCGCGCCTTCGGGCGTGGGCCGGCCTATGCCGTGCTGGGTGTCGATGCGGAACTGGTGCGACTCAATGAACCAGGGCACGGCAGGGGCGTCCGGGCGGAACACCTGATCGGACAGATGCGCCAGCTGTATCAGCAGCTTCTGCCAGGCGGGCTGAGCCACGACATGCTCGTGCATGGGCGCGAACAAGCGCAGCATGCCGCCGTGCAGGGCGTTGTACTCCACGGGCTGCCAGTGCGCGCGGTGCGCGACCTGCTGCAGATGACCGTTCTCGGCAATGAAGCACGAGTGGCGCCGGCGCCGGTAGCGGCCACCATCCTTGAGATGCTCGTCGGGCGGCAGATCGGACCAGTCGTCAGCCAGCGTGCGCAGCTGCGCCGGCGTCGCCCCGATCCAGGCCGCGACGTCGGCAGGCGATAAAACGGCATACCCCTGGCTGCGCAGCTGGCCTGCGGCCTGATCGGGGCGGATGTACGGAGGTGAAAAAGTGACGTGCGTCATAGATTCCCGAGCTTAACGCCGCGGCCCGGGCCCTGGAGCCCCGACCGCGCACTTTTTTGCGCCAGCGCAAGCGCGCCGCCCGATCGACCGGTCAGAACCGCGGCGTCTTGCCGGTGAACGACGGGTCGTAGCGGCGCATCTGCTGGAGATCGTCGCGGTTGCGCACGCCGCATTCGAGGTACTGGGCGTGCAGCGTCGCCAGCGCCCGGTGGTCCAGCTCCACGCCCAGTCCCGGGGTCGTGGGCACGGCCACCGCGCCCTGCTCGAAATGTATGCGCCCGCCCTTGACCACCTCCTCCTCCTGCCAGGGGTAGTGGGTGTCGCAGGCATAGGTCAGATTGGGCACGCTGGCCGCGACATGGGTCATGGCCATCAGACTGATGCCCAGATGCGAGTTGGAGTGCATCGACATGCCCAGGCCCCAGAGCCGGCACATGCGCGCCAGCGTCTGCGTGGCGCGCAGGCCGCCCCAATAGTGGTGATCGGACAGCAACACCTTGACCGAGCCCATCTCGCAGCCCTTGCGGAAATCCTCCATGGTGGTGATCACCATGTTGGTCGCCAGGGGCAGCCGGGTGTGCTTTGCCAGTTCGGCCATGCCTTCGAGGCCGGGCGTCGGGTCTTCGTAATACTCGAGGATCTCATCGAGGGTGGGCGCGGCCGCAATGCTCGCTGCCAGCGACCAGTTGGCGTTCGGGTCCAGGCGCAGCGGCAGACCCGGGAAGGCCTGGGCCAGCGCCTGCATGCAGGCCACTTCATGGCCGGGCTCGAACACCCCGCCCTTGAGCTTGATGCTCTGGAAGCCGTAGAGATCGATCATGCGGCGCGCCTGGGCGACGATCTGCGCCGGGCTGATGCCCTCGCCCCAGGCGTCGGGCGCGTAGGGCCGGCCCACATGCTCCGCATACTTGAAGAACAGATAGGCGCTGTAGGGCACGGCCGGGCGCACTGCGCCGCCCAGCAGATCGACAATGGGCGCGCCGACGATCTGGCCCTGCAGGTCGAGCATGCCGACTTCAAAGGTGCTGATCACCTTGGGCACGTTCTTGGCCGCATGCGAGCCGGGTGCCAGCTCGAATTCCACTGCGCCGGGCACGGCGGTGATCGTGGCGCGCACGCGCTCTTCCATGGTGTTGAGTGCGAACGGCGACAGGCCGATCAGCAGCGCACGCGCCTGTTCCAGCACCTTGAGCATGGGCTCGTCGCCATAGGTCTCGGAAATGCCTATGCGCCCGTCGCTGGTCTCGATCTCGACAATGGCGCGCAATGCCCAGGGTTCGTGGATTCCGGCGGCGTTGAGCAGCGGCGCGTCGCGAAAGGCAATGGGCGTGATGCGGACGTGGGTGATGGTGATATCGCGTGCCATGGTTCTCTTCGGTCTCGGTTGCGGTCTGTGCGTTATTCGGTAGTGGCGCCGGTCTTGCGCACCAGCTCGCCCAGGCGGGCCATGTCGGCGGCGGTGACCGCGGCCAACTCGGCCGGCGTGCTGCCCACGACCTGCATGCCGAACTGGGTTTCCAGCTTGGCCTTGAGTTCGGGCGACTTCAGGGCCTTGACGACTTCGGTGTTGAGCCGGGTCACGACGTCCTTGGGCGTGCCCTTGGGCGCATACACCGCCTGCCACGACACCAGGTCCAGGCCGGCGAAGCCGGCCTCGGCGGTGGTCGGCACGTCAGGCGCGAGCGGCGAACGCGTCTTGGTCGTCACGGCCAGGAACTTGAGCTTGCCGGCCTTGACCAGTGGCAGACCGGCCGTGAGCTGGTCAAACAGGAAAGGCACGTTGCCCGCAGCCACATCCTGCAGCGCCTGCGGACTGCCCTTGTAGGCAATGTGCTGCATGGGCACCTTGATCTGCTCGGCCATCTGCGCGCCGGTCAGGTGGGTCGACGTGCCCGCGCCCGAAGACGCATAGGAGGCCTTCTCGGGGTTCTTGCGAATCCATGCCACCAGTTCCTGCATGGTGTTCACGCCCAGGGAACTGTTGACCATCAGCACATTCGGCACATAGGCAATCAGCGTGACCGGCTCGAAGTCCTTGACCGGGTCGTACGGCAGCTTCTTGTAGAGGGCGCTGTTGATCGCATGGGTGCTGATGGTGCCGCCAATGAGGGTGTAGCCGTCGGCCGGCGAGCGCGCCACGGCCTGCACGCCGATGGCGCCGCCCGCTCCCGGGCGGTTGTCTATCACCACCGACTGCTTGAGCGCGGCGGACAGCTCGTGGCCCACCATGCGCGCCACGACATCGGTGGATCCGCCGGGTGCAAAGGGCACGACCCAGGTGATGGGCTTGGCGGCAGGCCAGTCGGCCGCATGCGCGGCGGTGGCGAAAAGGCAGACGCTGCTGCAGGCAGCAGCAAGCAGGGCAAGGCGACGGTGCATGGATTTGTCTCCGGATATTTATTGAAATGCTGGAATCCGCCTGCATTGAAGCACTAATGTATTAGCGCGTCAATGCGGTCCACCCTAGAATCGGGACTTCCACAGCGATACCCGATGAAGACAATCCACAAGCTAGATCGCACCCGCCAGGCCGCCCCTCAAGTGTTCGGCTGGCTGCGCGAAGCCATCATTTCCCTGGAACTGGCACCAGGAACCGCGCTGTCGCGCGCCGAACTCGCCGAACGCTTCCAGCTGAGCCAGACGCCGGTGCGCGATGCGCTGATGCAGCTGCGCCAGGAGGGGCTGGTCGACATCTATGCCCAGCACGCCACCCTGGTCAGCCGCATCGATCTGCCTTCGGCCGAGCAGGCGCAGTTCCTGCGCTGCTCCATCGAACTCGAGGTGGTGCGCACGCTGGCGCTGACCGGCGACAGCGCGCTGCATGCGCGCCTGCGCTCGCTGGTCGATGTGCAGGCGGCCCTGGCAAGCAACGGCGCCGAGGAGTTCATTGCCGCCGACCAGGCCTTTCACCGCGCAATGTACGAAGCCGCGGGCGTGCCCGACCTGTACGAGCTGGTGCAGCGACGCAGCGGCCACCTCGACCGGCTGCGCCGCCTCGATCTGCCCTCGCCGGGCAACGCCCAGCGCGTGGTGCGCGACCACCGCAGCATTGTCGAGGCGCTGGGCGCCCATCTTTCGGGCACGCTCAGCCG
>JBBKVU010000169.1:0-3567 GCA_037968595.1 Comamonas sp. | reverse complement strand
CTGCTGGCGCTGCGCCGCGCCCAGGCCTTGGGGCGCCAGCGCCGCTGGCTGGGCGGCCTGCTGGCGCTGCAGGTGATGACCGGACTGTCAAACGTCTTATTTGATTGGCCGCTGATTGCCGCCGTGCTGCACACTGGAGGCGCAGCGGCGCTGGTGGGCGTACTGGTCTGGAGTCTTGCGGCCAGCAGCACATCCCGCGCCGACACGGATCAGCGCCGCTCCCTTTCCAAGAAAGCCATTGCTCGCGCATGACCACCGACACCCTGTCTTCCGCTTCGCGGATCGCCCAGTTCTATGCCTTGACCAAGCCGCGGGTGGTGCAGCTGATTGTCTTTTGCGCGCTCATCGGCATGGTGCTGGCCGTGCCCGGCTGGCCCAGTGCCCAGCAATGGCTGCACATGGCGGTTTCCTGCGCCGGCATCTGGCTGGTAGCGGCCGCGGCCGCGGCATTCAACTGCCTGGTGGAAAAGCATATTGACGCGCGCATGCAGCGCACCTCCTGGCGGCCGACGGCGCGCGGCGAGCTTTCCAGCATGCAGGCGCTGGTGTTCTCGGCGGCGCTTTGCAGCCTGGGCGCGGCAATCCTGTTCATCGGCAGCAATCCGCTGACCATGTGGCTCACGCTGGCGACCTTTGTCGGCTATGCGGTGATCTACACCGTGGTGCTCAAGCCGCGCACGCCGCAGAACATCGTGATTGGCGGCGCCTCGGGCGCGATGCCGCCGGTGCTGGGCTGGGCCGCAATGACCGGCCAGGTCGGCCCCGAAGCGCTGATCCTGTTCCTGATCATCTTTCTGTGGACCCCGCCGCATTTCTGGGCGCTGGCGCTGTACCGCGTCGAGGACTACCGCAAGTCGGGCCTGCCCATGCTGCCGGTGACGCACGGCAGCGAGTACACGCGGCTGCAGATCCTGCTGTACACGGTGGTGCTGTTTGCGGCCTGCCTGCTGCCGTTCATCTACGGCATGAGCTCGTGGCTGTACCTGTTTGCCGCCGTGGTGCTGGGAGCGGGCTTTTGCGCCTACGCCTGGCGCCTGCGCCGCAACTATTCCGATGCGCTGGCCTGGCGCACGTTCCGTTTCTCGCTGGTGCATCTGAGCCTGCTGTTTGCGGCGTTGCTGGTGGATCATTACTTGTTCTTCTGACCGGCGCACAGGGCACGGAGCGGGCGTCGAAATCCCGTTCGTGCCGAGCCGGCCTCGCTGGCCGGGTAGAAGGATGAAAGTGCGCACAGCCATGGAATGGGGACGCCCTTCGATCAGCTCAGGGCGAACGGCCATGCGTCATTTGTGCTGAATCACCCAGTGAGCGGTTTCTTGACGGCGCTGCCGCAGCGTCGCAAAAAACCTATTTGACCTGGCGCTTTTCCAGCTTGCGCGCCAGCGTGCGGCGGTGCATGCCCAGGCGGCGTGCGGCTTCGGAGATGTTGAAGCCGCTTTCGGCCAGGGTTTCGTGGATATGCTCCCACTCGACGGTCTTGATCGAGCTGGTCTGCTGGGTCAGCTCGACTTCGGTGTCGCCGGCGATGCGCCCGAACGCGGCTTCGATGTCATCGGTGTTGGACGGCTTGGCCAGGTAGTGGCAGGCGCCGAGCTTGACGGCTTCCACGGCCGTGGCAATGCTGGCATAGCCCGTGAGCACCACGATCAGCGCCTGCGGGTTGTGCTCGTGCAGCATCTGGATGCAGTTGAGCCCCGAGGCATTGCCCGCCAGCTTCAAGTCCATCACCGCATAGCCTGGGCGGTGTTGCTGCAGCAGCAGCTTGACTTCATCGGCGCTGGCCGCGCTCAGCACCTGGTAGCCGCGCCGCTCGAACGAACGCGCGAGCGTGCGGGCAAACGCGGCATCGTCTTCAACCAGCAGCAGCAGGCGTGGTTCCATGGTCTGTATCTCCTAAGGTGATGGACGACAGCGGAAACTGGATACGCACTTCGGCGCCGCCATCGTCGCGGTTGCGCGCCGATACCGTGCCGTCAAGCGAGCGCGCGACATTGGTCACCAGGAACAGGCCCACACCGCGGCCCGCGCGATCCGTCTTGTTCGATTGCTGGTATTTGCCAAAGTTGCTCAATATTTCGGGAGCAAAGCCGGTGCCGCGGTCCAGCACCGTGATCACCAGCTGATCGTCCTCGCGGCGCAGGCGCAGCTCGACTTCGTCGGCCGAGGCCTCAAGCGCGTTGTCCAGCACGTTGCAGACCATCTGCTGCAGCGCGGTGTCGGAAATGATGGCCAGGTCCTGGGCAATGCCGTTGTGATAGCGAAAGCGCCCGGGCTGGTGGGTCGACTGCCACTGCGCGATCAAGCGGTCCATGAAGCGAAACAGCGTGGTCGGCTTGGGCGCGTCGGCGCGCGCCTCGCCGGCCGACAGCAGCACGTTGGTGACAATGCTCTTGCAGCGCAACAGCTGCTGCTGCATCTCGTCGAGATCCTGCAGCAGCTCGGGGTGGCGGGCGATCTCGGGAATGCGCTGCCAGTCGCCCAGAATGACCGACATGGTGGCCAGGGGCGTGCCCAGCTCGTGCGCCGCACCCGTGGCCAGCAGGCCCATGCGCACGATATGCTCCTCTTCGCTGGCACGCTGGCGCATGTCGGCCAGGCGCGAGTCGCGCCGGCGCAGGTTGCCGACAATGCGCGTGAGAAAGATCACCAGCAGCACCGTGGTCAGCGCAAAGCAGGTCAGCAGGCCGATGACATAGAGGTTGTTGTGCGGCTGCACGGCAAGCGGGCGCGAGGAGCCCGCCAGATCGATCACGCACAGCGTGGTGATGGCCGCAATGACCCAGGTGTAGGCCGGCGACAGCAACACCGCGCTCAGGATGGCCTGCAGCAGAAACAGATAGATGAAGGGGTTGCTGGCGCCGCCGCTGAGGTACAGCTGCACCGCCAGCGCGGCGACGTCGGCCAGTAGCGCGCAGAACAGGCCCAGGCTGGTGACATTGCGCCGGCGCCACTTGAACCAATAGAGGTAGCCGAGGTTGGTGACGATCAGCGCCATCAGCACGGCCGTCATTTCGGGCAGCGGCAGCGGGATGTCGAGGCCGTAATGCACCAGGGCGATCGTGATCACCTGGCCCACCACGGCCAGCCAGCGCAGCTGTATCAACAGCTGCATGTTCTTGCGTTCGGTGGTGAGGTCGACCTGGGACAGAGGGTCCGGCGAGCGGGGACGAAGGGGACGATTCACCGCAGCGATTTTGCCGCATGCGGTGAATCGGCCGGCCTACAAGGTCTTGTGCGCGGCGCGGCGCTTTTCCCAGCGCACCACGACGACGGCGGCAACCACGACCATCAAGGCCATGCCATACCAGGTCAGGGCATAGACCAGGTGGCTGTTGTGGAAGGCAATCACCGTCATGCCCGGGCGCGGCCAGGTGTTGGCGGCAACCGGCTGTCCAGGGCGGCCGGCGTCAATGAAGTAGGGCGCTGCGCGCTCCAGGCCCTGGGCCGCGGCAATGGCCGCGACATCGCGCGAATACCAGCGTTGCTGCTCGGAATCGTTGTCGCGCAGAAAGCCGCCGCCGGGCTCGGTCATGCGCAGCAGGCCGGTGACCGTCTGCACGGGCGCTT
>JBBKVU010000168.1:0-2665 GCA_037968595.1 Comamonas sp. | reverse complement strand
CCGTGAACCCATCATCTGCAATGAAACCCGTGCTGGCGCCGCTGGCGCTGGCGATCCAGCTGGCCTGCGCGGGACTGGCGGCTGCGCCGGCCCTGGCCCAGACCCCCCATGCGGCCAGCGCCATCAGCTATGCCATTCCTGCGGGCCCGCTGGGCGCGACGCTCCACCGTTTTGTCGCTGCCTCGGGGGTGTTTGTCGTGGCCGACGACCGGCTGACCTTGGGCAAGAACAGCGCCGGCCTGCGCGGCGTCCATGGGCCGAACGAAGCGCTGACGCAGCTGCTGGCCGGCACCGGTCTGCAGGCCGTGATGCAGGCCAGCGGTGGCTTTGCGCTGCGCCCGGTCGATGCGCTCACGCCCGCCATCGGCGCCACCACGCTGAGCGCCGTGACCGTCACCGCGAACCTGGAAAACGCCACGGGCGCCACCGTGGGCTATGTCGCCAAACGCAGCGCCGCCGGCACCAAGACCGACACCCCGCTGCTGGAGATCGCCCAGACCATCAATGTGGTCACGGCCGACGAGATCCGCGCGCGCGGCGCCATCAGCGTGTCGCAGGCACTGCGCTACACGCCGGGCGTGACGGCCTCGGGCTACACCGAGAACTACATGCTGGCCGACGAAATGTCCTCGCGCAGCTTTTCCCCCGCGCCGCTCTATCTCGACGGAGCGTATATGCCTTATGCGGGCAGCCTGGGCGGCGCGCCACAGATCGAGCCCTACAGCCTGGAACGCGTGGAAGTGTTCAAGGGTCCGGCTTCGGTGCTCTACGGCCAGAATCAGCCGGGCGGCATCATCAACATGGTCACCAAGAAGCCGCAGGCGGAAGCGGTGCGCGAAGTGCTGGTCGGCGTGGGCAGCTACGGCCGCGTCAACGCCGCCCTGGATATCGGCGGCGCCGTCGATGAAAATTCCGAGCTGCTGTACCGCCTGCTGGTGCTGGCGAATGACGGCAAGCAGCAGACCGATCACACCCGCAGCAGCCGGACCTTTGTCGCGCCCAGCCTGACCTGGAAGCCCAGTGCCGACACCACGCTCACACTGTCCGCGCAGCTGCAGCATGACAAGGGCGTGCCCGACTATCAGGCGCTGCCCGCAATCGGCACCTTGTTCGCGGGCCCCGATGGGCAGCGCATCAGCCGCAACTTCTTCAACGGCGAGCCCGGCTACAACGATTTCTGGCGCAAGCAGGCGGTACTGGCCGCAGACTTCTCGCACCGTTTCAGCGATGCGCTGAAACTGCAGAGCAAGCTGCTGTTCGTCGATGTCAAGGACGACTGGAAAGGCTTCTACCTGCAGCGGTTTGCCGAGAGCGACGGTGTGACGGACTATCGCCGTGCCACGCGCAACAAGCTCGACTGGACCCAGCACAACAACGTGCTGAGCCTGGACAACAACCTGGAATTCAAGATACGCACGGGCGAAGTCAGCCACACGCTGCTTGCCGGCCTGGACTACCGGCGTTTCTCGCGCAAGTACGACGGCTACAACAACTACAGCGCCCCGGCCGTCGACCTGTACACGCCTGACTACGGCGTCAGGACCGGGCCGGCTGCGCTCACCACGCGCTGGGACAATACGGTCGACCAGACCGGGCTGTACCTGCAGGACCAGATGCGTTGGCGCGACCTGGTGCTGACCGTGGGTGGGCGCCACGACTGGGCCGGCATAGACAACAAGGACCTGCTGGACAACACCACCACCCGCCAGGACGACAAGGCCTTCACCGGCCGCGCCGGCCTGACCTGGCTGGCCGGCAATGGCTGGGCGCCGTATGCCAGCTATTCCGAGTCCTTCGTGCCAACCTTGGGTACGGACTTCAGCGGCAAGCCGTTCAAGCCCAGCACCGGCCGGCAGCTGGAACTGGGAGTGAAGTACCAGCCTGCGGGTGCCGAGGCCATGGTCACGTTCTCGGTTTTCGATATCCGCCAGCAGAACGTGACCACGGCCGACAACGCCCACCCGGGCTTCTCGGTGCAGACCGGCGAAGTCAAGTCGCAGGGCGCGGAGCTCGAAGCCAAGGCCAGGCTGTGGAAGCGGCTGGATCTGGTCGCGGGCCTGGGCTACATGGATGCCTACACCCGCCGCTCGAATACCGACTCCGAGATCGGCCGCAGCATGGCCGCGGAACCGCGCTGGACGGCAAGCCTGTGGACCAGCTACATGCTGCAGCCTGGCGTCAATATCGGTGGTGGCCTGCGCTGGGCCGGCAGCGCCTACGCCAATGACGCGAACAGCTACAAGACGCCGGCGTATGCGCTGTTCGATGCGTCGCTGCGCCTCGATCTGGGCCTGCTCAGCAGCAGCCTGCGCGGTGTCGAGGGCACGCTGAGCGTGCAGAACCTGTTTGACAAACGCTATGTCTCCAACTGCAACTATGCGTTTGGCTGCTATTACGGCAAGGCCAGGACCGTGGCTGCGGGCGCGGTGTATCGCTGGTAAGACAGCGCGTCCGGGCCCCGTTCTCCAGTCCGGGGACCGGGCGCGCAGCTTGGGTATCAGGATGGGCAGCACGGTGTGGCTGCCCATGCGCAGCGAGACCGACGGGTTCTCGCGCGATTGCCGGCGTGTCGCACCGCTTCTAGGTCGGCTGCCGACCCGCGCTTTCGGCCGAATGGCGCAGCGTGAAGACGCGCGCGTAGTCAAGGGCCAGGGCGCCATGGGCC
>JBBKVU010000167.1:0-5275 GCA_037968595.1 Comamonas sp. | reverse complement strand
CGCCCGGGCCGGTGTCTTCGACCTGCAGCAGCAGCACCCGGCCAAACGTGTCGGTCAGCAGCCGGGCGTGGACGGCGTGTAGTTGATGGCGTTGTCGACCAGGTTGCGCACCAGCTCGGTCAGCAGCGTCGGATTGCCTTCCATCCAGACGCCGGGCGCGCCCGGCTCGGCGCCGTCGTAGCCCAGGTCCACGCGTTTGTCGAGCGCGCGCGGCACCGAGTCGCGCACCACGTCGATCACCAGCCGCGCCAGATCGCAGCGCTGCTTGATCAGCGCCGCGCCCGTGCCCTCGACGCGCGCCAGCGCCAGCAACTGGTTGACGGTGTGGCTGGCGCGCATGCTGGCCCGGCCGATCTGCTGCAGCGAGCGCTTGAGCTCCTGCGTGCTCGTGCCTTCGCGCTGCGCCAGATCGGCCTGCATGCGCAGCCCCGCCAGCGGCGTCTTGAGCTGGTGGGCGGCATCGGCCAGAAAGCGCTTTTGCGTCGCCAGCGACTCGTTGAGCCGGCACAGCAGGTCGTCGACGGCGTTCACCAGCGGCGCGACTTCCAGCGGCACGTCCTGGAAATTGAGCGGCGACAGGTCATCGGGCTTGCGCGCGCGTATGCGCTCCTCGAGCCGGTGCAAGGGCGTGATGCCGCGCGCCAGCGCCATCCAGACCAGCATCACCGCCAGCGGCAGAACCACGAACTGCGGCAGCATCACGCCGCGAATGATCTCGGTCGCCAGGGTGCTGCGCTGGTCCCGGGTTTCGGCCACCTGCACCAGCGCCAGCCGGCCTTCGGGTCCCATCGGCGCCCAGACCGCCGCCAGCCGCATGTCGACGCCGCGCAGATCCGCGTCGTAGAGCTGGACTTCGCCATTGCGCCGCTCGCCATCGGTCCATGGCGGCCGCGGCAGATCGGGCTCGCCGGCGACCAGCCGGCCCTGGGGATCGAGCACCTGGTAATGCACGCTGTCGGAAGCACTGGTGCGCAGGTTGTGGCTCAGCGCCTGCGCCAGGCTGAACTTCTTCTGGCCTTGCTGCACCTGCTTGGCCAGCACGCGCACGTCGTATTCCAGCGCGCGGTCATAGGGCTGGTTGGCCAGCCCCTGGGCGACCAGCCAGGTCAGCGCCAGGCTCACGGGCCACAGCAGCAGCAGCGGCGTGAGCATCCAGTCGAGGATGCCGCCAAACAGCGAGTACTGCTCGCGCTGGAAGATTTTCATGGGTGCCAGGGGCTTGCGTGCTCAGCGCCAACGGCCACACCGCCGCGCGCCCTGAGTCCTGAGCCCGTCGAAGGACCGAAGGGCGTTTCAGGGCGTGGACTTCCCATATTCAATCCCGTATTTTCTCCAGGCAATACCCCAGCCCGCGCACCGTCGCAATGCGTATCGGGCCATGCTCGATCTTCTTGCGCAGGCGGTGGATATAGACCTCGATGGCGTTGTTGCTCAGTTCCTCGCCCCACTCGCACAGCCGCTCGACCAGCTGGTCCTTGCTGACCAGGCGGCCCGCGCGCTGCAGCAGCACTTCAAGCAGGCCCAGTTCGCGCGCCGACAGCTCGACCATCTTGCCGTCTATGGTGGCCACCCGGCCCGACTGGTCATAGACCAGCGGCCCATGCTTGATGGTGCTGCTGGCGCCACCCATGCCGCGGCGCGTGAGCGCACGCACGCGCGCTTCGAGCTCCTGCAGGCTGAACGGCTTGGCCATGTAATCGTCGGCGCCGAAATCCAGGCCCTTGACGCGCTCCTCGACGCTGTCGGCCGCGGTCAGGATCAGCACCGGCAGGCCGTCGCCGCGCCCGCGCAGGCGGCGCAGCACCTCGAGTCCGTGCATCTTGGGCAGTCCCAGATCGAGAATCAGCAGGTCGAACTCGCTGCTGGTCATCAGCACCGATTCAGCCTCGCTGCCGCTGGCGACATGGCTGACCACGGCGCCCGATCCACGCAGGCTGCGCAGCAGGCCGTCGGCAAACACCTGGTCGTCTTCTGCAATCAAAATGCGCATGCGGAGGTTCCCTAGATGAGCGCAGCGGTGCGTTACCGCCGCCAGTTTTGAACCATTCTAGGGGTGGAGCATGAAGCGCCACCAGGGGGTTTTCGCCTGGGTTACGCCGGTCGCCCATGGGCGCCCGCATAGGCTTCGAGCCCCAGCGCGACCACGGTGGCCACGTCGTCGCCGACCTCGGCGCGGAACTCCGCCTCGGCCTGGGCCACGGCCGCCTCGAAGGCCTGCAGCCAGCTGAGCCCCGTGGGCGTGAAGCGTATCCAGCGCGTGCGCCGGTCGCGCGCATCGGCCTCGCGCGTGACCAGGCCCCAGGCCAGGCACTGCTCGACCAGGTCGGCCATGGCCTGCTTGGTCATGCCAGCGCGTTCGGCCAGGTCGGTCAGACGGTCGCCGCCCAGCGACAGATGGCGCGTGATGTGGATATGCGCGGCGCTGACCTGGTCGCGTGCCGCGAGGTTGGACAGCGCCAGCGGCACCTCGACCGCATGCGCCATGAGCTGCATCACACGTGCATCGAAGCGGCGCATCGAATGCCCGAGCAGCCGGCCCAGATGGGTCTGGCGCCAGGCATCGGAATAAGGCGCAAGCGGCGCATGGGGCGCATGCGCCGCCGGTGTGGAACGGGAAGAACTTGCCATGCTTTATTGTCAGTCAAACTGACCAAATATCATCTATACACGCCGAGACAACGCCCATAAACTACTGTTCAAGCATCCAGCCTGGCAGTAACAACAGACAGTCGGTGCTATCCAAAATCATTGCTTTCTAGGAGTTTTTCATGGACGTCACCACTGTCAAGGGCACCAACCCCGCACTCGCCGCCAACACCGAAAAGGCCAAGGCCCTGCAAGCCGCATTGGCGCAGATTGAAAAGCAGTTCGGCAAGGGCACGATCATGCGCCTGGGCGAAGGCGAAGTCATCGAAGACATCCAAGTGGTGTCGACCGGCTCGCTGGGCCTGGACATCGCGCTGGGCGTAGGCGGCCTGCCGCGCGGCCGCGTGGTTGAAATCTACGGCCCGGAATCGTCGGGCAAGACCACGCTGACGCTGCAGGTCATTGCCGAAATGCAGAAGATCGGCGGCCAGTGCGCGTTTGTCGACGCCGAGCACGCGCTTGACGTGCAATACGCCCAGAAGCTGGGCGTGCAGCTGTCCGACCTGCTGATCAGCCAGCCCGATACCGGCGAGCAGGCGCTGGAAATCGTCGACAGCCTGGTGCGTTCCGGCGCCGTCGACCTGATCGTCATCGACTCGGTGGCGGCGCTCACGCCCAAGGCCGAAATCGAAGGCGAAATGGGCGACGCCCTGCCCGGCCTGCAGGCCCGCCTGATGAGCCAGGCGCTGCGCAAGCTCACGGCAACGATCAAGAAGACCAATTGCATGGTCATCTTCATCAACCAGATCCGCATGAAGATCGGCGTGATGTTCGGTTCGCCCGAAACCACCACCGGCGGCAATGCGCTCAAGTTCTACGCCTCCGTGCGCCTGGACATCCGCCGCACCGGCACGATCAAGAAGGGCGACAACGCCATCGGCAACGAGACCCGCGTCAAGGTGGTGAAGAACAAGGTCAGCCCGCCGTTCAAGACCGCCGAGTTCGACATCTTGTTTGGCGAAGGCATCTCGCGCGAAGGCGAAATCATCGACATGGGCGTGGAAGCCAAGATCCTCGACAAGTCGGGCGCCTGGTACGCCTACCGCGGCGAGAAGATCGGCCAGGGCCGCGACAACGCGCGTGAATTCCTGCGCGAGAACCCCGACCTGGCGCACGAGATCGAGAACCGCGTGCGCGAAGGCCTGGGCATCTCGCTGCTGGCCGGCACCGTGCCCGCCCCGGCCGCCAAGCCGGGCAAGAGCGACAAGTCCGCTGAGAAGGCCGAAAAAGCGGAAAAGGCCGACAAGGCTGCGGCCGCTGAAGAGTAAGCACCACGCCGGCGCGCGGCATTCCACCGCGCGCTGGTGATTGACTCCATGGGCTTTGCCACTCTTTCTCTCAAAGGTCGCGCGCTGCGCCTGCTGGCCCAGCGCGAGCACTCGCGCCTGGAGCTCGAGCGCAAGCTGGCGGCGCATGTCGCCGAAGGCGACGACCTCGCGGCCGTGCTTGACGAACTGGAAGCCAAGAACTTCATCAACCCCGAGCGCGTCGCGCAATCCGTCGCCTACCGCCGCGGCAGCAAGCTGGGCACGGCGCGCGTGGTGCAGGAAATGCGCAGCAAGGGTTTGGACGACGACACCGTGCGCGCCGCCACGCAGGAACTGCGCGCCACCGAATGGCAGCGCGCCTGCATCATCTGGCGCCAGCGCTTTGGCGCGCCGGCCGAAACCCCGCAGGAAAAGCTCAAGCAGATGCGTTTTCTTGCCAGCCGCGGATTTTCGGGCGATGTCGTGCGCAAAGTGGTGGCCGGCCAGGTGCCCGAGGACATCGCCGACCAAGGCTGAAGAAACGCGTCCGCAGCATGCCGGATAAGGCCATGCACTGCCGGCGGGTTTTCTTTTCAGCGCTTGTATCGCCATACCCGACGAAACTGGCACGGCCCAAGCCAGGGGCAGCGAGCAAGGGCCGCCCCGCAGCGATGCTGCCGTCCCCCTCCACCGCAGGTTGAGAGGGGGAAGCGGCGAAGCCGCTCAGGGGGTGAATTCTTATATTCCCAGCATCAACTGCATGTTCTGCACCGCCGCGCCGCTCGCGCCCTTGCCCAGGTTGTCGAGGCGGGCAATCAGCACGGCCTGGCGGTATTGCTCGTTGGCAAACACGCGCAGTTCGAGCTTGTTGGTATTGGCCAGCGTATCGGCGGCAAGCTTGCCGTCGTCGGTGGGCGGCAGCACCGACACCCATTGCTCGGGGGTCGCGGTGCGCGCGTAATGGCTGGCCAGCGCGTCATGCAGGTCGGCGGCCTTGGGCGCGCCGGGCAGCAGATCGAGGTGCAAGGGCAGCTGCACCAGCATGCCCTGGGCGAAATTGCCCACGGCGGGAATGAACAGCGGACGGCGCGTGAGGCCGGTGAAGCGCATGATTTCCGGCACATGCTTGTGCGACAGGCCCAGCGCATAGGTTTCGTAGGGCGCTGCCGTGCCGGCCTCGTAGGCTTCGATCATCGGGCGGCCGCCGCCCGAATAACCCGACACCGACGGCAGGCTCACGCCGGCGTCCGCGGGCAGCAGGCCGGCATCGACCAGCGGGCGCACGATGGCGATGGCGCCGGTGGCGTAGCAGCCGGGGTTGCCCACGCGCTGCGCCTTCGCGACCGCTTGCCAGTGGCCTTCGACCAGTTCGGGGAAGCCGA
>JBBKVU010000166.1:0-17149 GCA_037968595.1 Comamonas sp. | reverse complement strand
GGCCCAGGGCCTGGCCCAGCCGCTGACGGGAGCTGCGGCTCTGGCCGAGCTCGGCCTGCGCATAGAGCGCTCGGCCGGTGGCGACGCCGGACTGACCAATAACGGTCAGGTCTTTCTGGCCACGCTCGATCCCTCGATGCCGCTGACCATTCAGACCATCACCGCCACGGCCGGCGCGGGCTTCAACCCCGATGTGCCGCTGGTGATCAGCGGCAGCGCCATGGCCGGCGACGGCATGCAGGCCGTGATCCTCGATGCGCGCGCCCTGCCCAGCGGCACCACCATTCAGGTCGACAACGTCGACTTCATTGCCGTGGTCGGCAATGTGCGCCTGATCGGCGGCGCCGGCCAGAACATGGCCAGCGGCGATGGCGCGGCGCAGTACATCGTGCTTGGCGCCGATGACGACATCATCCATGGCGGCGGTGGCAACGACACCGTCGGCAGCAAGGGCGGCAATGACCAGGTCTTCGGCGACGCCGGTGACGACATCGTGTTTGGCGGCGCGGGCAACGACCTGCTGTCGGGCGGCTCGGGCAGCGACCGCCTCAACGGCGGCACGGGCTTTGACGTCGCCCTCCAGGAAGGCAAGCGCAGCGACTACACGATCACGCTCGACGGCGCAGGCGTCAAGCTGACCCATAACGCCAGCGGCGTCTCCGACTGGCTGGTCGATGTGGAGCAGGTGCGCTTTGCGACCGGCCCAAGTCTCACGGTGGCGCACAGCGCGGCCGAAGAAGCCGCAGCCTTTTTGTTCCAGCGATGGATGGGACGCGAATTGACGCCGTCCGAAGGCGCGGTGATACAGACGCTGCAAGACAAGACGGCCTTGCAGGTTGCCGAGCTGTTTGCCCAGGTGTTCCCGCAGCAGGCCGGCGGCAGGACGGCGCAGCAGTTGCTTGACGGAATGTCGGGAGCAGGCGCGATCCGCGTGGACGCCGCGCGCGAAACCACGTTCACGGGCGATGCCGGCGACAACAGCTTCACTCCGACCCCGGGCCTGGCCTGGACCGTGGACGGCGGCGCGGGAATCGACACCGTGGTCTTCCCGGCAAGCTTTGCGCAGCTGCATATCGAGGCCAGCGACGCAGGCTTCACGCTGCAGCGCATGACCGACGGCGCGATGCTGGAGCTGAGCAACGTCGAACGCCTCACGCTAAGCGACACCAAGCTGGCTTTCGATCTGGACGGCCATGCAGGCCAGGCCGCGAAGTTGATCGGTGCCGTGGCCGGCACTGCGTTCCTGGACAACAAGCCGCTGGTCGGCGAAGTGCTTCGCGCGCTGGATGCGGGCGTGAGCACGCAAAGCCTGGCACAGCTGGGCCTGCAGCTGCTGGGCGCCAAGACCCCGCTCGAAGTCACGCAGCTGATCTGGACAAATGTCGTGGGCAGCGCGGCGACGCCGGAGCAGTTGCAGCCGTTTGTGACCATGATGGCCCAGGGCATGACCGGCGGCGAGCTGGCGGTGCTGGCCAGCAACTTGGAACTGAATGCGGTGCGCGTCGACCTGGTGGGCTTGGCGGCCACGGGCATCGAGTTCGCCTGAGCAGGCTGGCGACCGGGCGTGGGCCGGCGTGGCGCGCTGGACGCGCGCCGGCAGAGACACGCAGCAGGCCAGGCCTGCTGCGATAAGAAAATGAGCGTTCATCGCAGGATGGCTTGCCGGCTGGGACGGGAAGGGCTCTCAAGGCCGGGGCACAAGACCAGTCCGTCAGGCTCTAGCGCGGCAGTTTTTCCAACGGCAACGTCGCATGAGATGCGGCGCGAGGTGAAAGCCGCGGGCACTTGCCAATCTGAACGTGTATGAGCAGACGCCGATGCGTGCCGGACTACGGCGCTGGTGCCTCAGGCGCAGATGAGCGCCTTGGCGTGAAATCGATAGCCGACATTGCGGGCCGTATTGATCGGCAATACCTGGCCGCAGGATTCATCGACCTTGCGACGCAGGCGGCGCATCTGAGTGTCGAGGCGGCGCTGGTCGTAGCTCAGGAAATCGTCGCCCAGTGCCTTGACGATCTGCCGGCGAGTGGCAATGTTGCCCGCATTGCGCATCAGCTCGTGCATCACCGTCAGGTCCTGCTCCGACAAAGCGATGGCGGCACACCCTGGCGGCCTCAGGCACCGAGGACCGAGTTCCAGCACCCAGGTAGTGGCCGATGCCGCGCCGGGATCTTCCACGCGGCGCGCCAGCGCCGCCAACGTGGAGGCCAGTTCATCCAGGTCCGAGGTCTTGGCGAGGTAATGGTCCGCACCGATGTCCAGGCCGGCAATGCGGTCGCGCACTCCGCCGCGTGCCGTCAGCACCACGATGCCCAGACGCTCGCCGCGAGCGCGCAGTTCGCGGATCAGGGTCAGGCCATCGCCATCGGGCAGACCGAGGTCGAGTACCGCAATGCCATGGCGGGCAGGGTCGAATCGCTGCCGAAACTCATCCAGCGAGGACGCGGCATCGACGCAATAACCACAGCCGGCCAGAAAGTCGCACAACTCCTCGAGCAGAACTGCCTCGTCTTCAAGAAGGATCACATCAAGCATAGCATTAGGGTAAGGCCCGAGGGCAGCGCGAATCTGAGCAATTATGAGCGGCGCGCGTGCGTCGGGCCAAGGGTGGAAAAAATCACGCTGCCGCTCCGCGGGCCGCCGCGTGGCGCACATAATCTGCGCCCATGTGCAGCCTGATCTCTTTGCTGTGGCCAAGACGAACTCAGCCTCAGTGGCTGGCGCCATTGCTCGCCTTGCTGCTGGTCATGGCCGGCCCACCGGCCCGCGCCCAGCCAGTATTGCAGCTCCAGGCCGGTGCCAGCGTGTCGACCAGCGACCACATGGCTTTGCTGCGCGATCCCGGCGGGCAGTGGGACGCCGAGACCGCCGCGGCATCGCCATGGCAGGCCCTGGCCGGATCGCTGCGATTGGGTTTCACCGACGACACGATCTGGCTGCGCCTGAACGTACAGCGCGACGCAGCCTCGCCGGCGCACTGGCTGTTGACGTTCAGCAATGCCCTGCTTGACGACGTTCAATTATACCGGCGCGACGCCGCCGGACATTGGCGGATGGTGCAGCGGTCGGGCGAAAGCCTGGCCCGTTCGCTCTGGCCGGTCGATGCGCGCAATCCGGTGCTGCCGCTGCAGTTGGAGACCACGCAGCCGCAAACGCTGCTGCTGCGCGTGCACACACGCAACGCGCTAACGACGCGCATCGATATCGCGACACCGCAGCAGCATGGCTCCCAGTCGCAGCGCGAGAACTTTATCTACGGACTGGGTATAGGTTTCGGCCTGCTGCTGATTGGCTTCCACCTGCTGTTCTGGCACAAGATACGCGAACCGGACAGCGCCTGGTATGTGGTTTACGTGGGGCTGGCACTGCTGAGCGAAGGCCTGTCGATTGGCCTGGTCCAGCAGATGCTCGGCCTGCCCGGCTGGATTTCCGACCATGCGCTGAGCCTGACCTTGTGCATGTCCTTGCCGGTGGGTGTGTTCTTCGCCGCTCTGCAACTGGGCATCCATCAGCACAGGCCACGCCTGAGCCGCTGCCTGATCGCCTTTTTTTCGGCCATCAGCCTGCTGGCTGTGGTGCAGATCATTGCGACCGGCATTGGCAGCGGCATGCAGCTGATGCAGCTTGGCGCCTTGCTTGCGATGGCGGTGATGATAGGCACCGCCGTGTGGCAGCTGCCACGCGACGATGGGAGAGCACGCGCCTTCCTGCTGGTGTTCGGCATCTACTATGTCGGAGTGGCAATTGCTTTCCTGCGCAATTTGGGCCTGCTGCCCAACACGTTGCTGACCCAGAACGCCACAGTCCTGGGCACGATGGTCCACATGGTGTTGATGAGCGTGCGCCTGAGCAAAGGCTACGAGACACTGCGCCACGAGAAGGAGTTGGCGCAGGCGCGCCTGGTAGCCTTGATCCGTCAACAAAATGAACAGCTGGAGCAGGAAGTACAGCGCCGCACCGCGGCACTGCGCCAGGAGATCGGGCGGCGCGAATACCTCGAGACCGAGCTGCGCACCGCACTGGAGACCGAGCGCCGTGCAAAGCAGTCGCAGCTGGATTTCGTGGCCATGATCTCGCACGAATTTCGCACGCCACTGGCCATCATCAACACCACAGCCCAGCAGATTGCCCGCAATCTCGACGCCGCGCGGGAAAAGACGCTGGCGCGCTGCGCGAACCTGCGAGACGCGGCCCAGCGAATGGTCGCGCTGGTGGACGAATACCTCAGTGCAGACCGGATGGATACCGACCAGGCGCCATTCCAGCCAAGAGAATGCTCCGCTGCGCAATTGCGCGAACTACTGGAAGATCTGGTGGCAGACTGGCCCAGGGGCAGACTGAGGCTGCATGACGCAGGTCTGCCCGAGCGGCTGTTCTGCGATCTGCAACTGCTGCATGTGGCGGTGCGCAACCTGCTGGCCAATGCCGATAGGCACACTTTGCCGGGTCTGCAGTTCGAACTCGAGGTGCTGTCACAGCCGCAAGGCGGCCTGGTGTTGCAGGTTAGCAACCCAGGCCCGGAAGTTCCCGTGGAAGAGGTGCCGCGCCTGTTTGAAAAGTACTTCAGAGGCCGCCAGGCACAGCAGTCCCCGGGAGCGGGTCTCGGGCTGCACCTGGTCCGACAGATCGCCAGCCTGCACGGCGGACAAGCGTATCTGGAAAGTGCCGGCCGAGATCAGAAGGTGTGTTTCCGGCTGAGCATTCCCGCATAGGACATTTGCCGTTTCATCTGTTCACGGTTCGTTGAACGGTCGTGTTAGCGGCTCTAAAGGTGGATGCGACTTGGCTTCCGACCGATTGGTGTGGCGCAAGAGGGACGGCCAGCAATTTCCCGTCTCTCAAACTCTGCTGATGAAGACAAGCACCTATGGGGCCTTCCCAGCCAGCGCCTTAACAACTTCTTGACATCCGTTTTTCAATACTGCGTGCACTTTTCACTTTATGGAAATTGCGCGTGTTTCAACGTCTGTCTTCCGTGCGGCTCAACCCGGTGCAACTGACCTGGGTCGCCGCATTCTTCTTCACCACCCTTGGCAACTTTGTGCTGTGGAAATCACTGTGGGCCAAAGTGGAGGTCGACAGTTTGCACAGCCTGCTGTTCTTCGCCAGTCTGCCGGTGTTCTTGTTCTGCCTTTTCAACCTGTTTCTCACGCCGCTGCTGGCCTTGCCTTATGCGCGCAAGCCGCTGCTGGCGCTGCTGATAGTCACCAGTGCCATTTGCAGTTACTTCATGCTCCAGTACCAGGTGCTGATCGATCGCAGCATGGTGCAGAACTTCTTCGAGACCAATCAAGCGGAATTCAGCTCGTACTTTTCCATCCCTTTGCTGCTGACCATTCTTGTGCTGGGGGTGTTGCCCGCAGGGGCCATGCTTTGCCTGCGCAGCCAAGCGGCCGGGCGAGCTTGGCAAACCGCGCTGTGGTGGCTGGGGAATGTCATCCTGAGTCTGGCCGTGCTCGCCGCCGTGACCAGCGTGTTCTACAAGGATTACGCCTCGCTGCTGCGCAACCACCGCGAAATCAGGGACCAGGTGCTGCCCTTCAACTTCGTGCGCAATACCAATGGCTATCTGAAACGCCTGTACAGCGCGAAATCGCAGCCCTTGCGCGCCGTGGGCGAAGATGTCACGCGCACCGTGGCGGCCGCCGGCCAGCGGCCCAAACTCGTGATTGCCGTGGTGGGCGAGACCGCGCGGGCGCAGAACTTCCAGCTCAACGGGTATGCGCGCGCGACCAACCCGACGCTGTCGCAACGCGACGACATCATCAGCTTCCAAAGCGTGACCTCCTGCGGCACGGCCACGGCCATTTCGCTGCCCTGCATGTTCGCGCGCATGACACGTACCCAATACGATGACGTGCGTGCCGCCACCGAAGAGAACCTGCTCGACATCTTGCGGCGCACCGGTGTCCATGTTCTTTGGCGCAACAACAACAACGGCGGATGCAAGGGGGTGTGCGCGCGCGTTCCCACCGACGACATGCCGGCACTGAAGATTGCCGCGCAATGCGTCAACCAGGACGGCACCTGTTATGACGAGGTGCTGCTGCATCAACTCGGCATCCGTATCGATGCCATGCAAGGCGATGCATTGATCGTGCTGCACCAGATAGGCAGTCATGGTCCCACGTACTTCGAGCGCTACCCGGCAAAGGACAAAGTCTTCAGCCCCAGCTGCGACAGCAACCAGATTCAAAAATGCAGCAACGCGGAGCTGACCAATACCTACGACAACACCCTGGTCTACACGGACAGGATGCTTGGCAAAACCATCGATTTGCTGCAAGGCTATTCGGCCCAGCGCGACGTGGCCATGATCTACGTTTCCGATCACGGCGAGTCGCTGGGAGAGCGCGGCATGTACCTGCATGGCACGCCGTACATCATTGCACCCAAAGAGCAAACGCAGGTGCCTATGGTGATGTGGTTCTCGCCGGGATTTGCGCAGAATGCGAGCTTCAGTGGCGCCTGCCTGCGCAGCAACGCCGCGCGCAAGGACTATAGCCACGACAACTTCTACCACTCGGTGCTGGGCCTGTTTGGTGTCCAGACCAGCGTGTACCAACCCGCGCTGGACCTGTTTGCCGCATGCCGTGAATCGGTGCGCGTGGCTTCGCCCGAATGGACTAGAGAGAAAGATCCATGGAAAAGCTGAAAATGGCGCAGCAAGGCTCGGCTGCATCGACTCCGCGCCACGCAGCCACGCCCAAGAGCATGCAGCGGCGTCCCTGGGGCGCATCTTTAGGGAGCGCCGCGCATTTCAACGGGAGACAAGAATGGCAAAAGTGACGATAGAGAAAAGCGTTGATGGCAAGCACGAATCGGCATTCAGCTTCCCTGGGTTCTTTGTGTGCATCGCCGGCAGCGTGCTGCCGCAAGCCGCGCTGAACGCCTTGCGCGAAAAGGGCCTGGACGTGGAGGAAATGCTGGCGGCCAGAAAGCGGGGAACTGCGTACAAGGTAACGTTGAACGTGGTCGAAAAAGGCATACGCAAGACAGTCGTGGTTTCATTGAATTGACCACTGCCTTGCGGTTTGTTATTGCGGCACAGCGTTGAAAAATCTAGCCCAGCAGCATCACTGCCCATACGGCGGCCACCATCAGCAGTGCCATGCTTTGCGCGGCACTGCCCATATCCTTGGCGGCTTTTGACAGTGGATGGATATCCAGCGAGATGCGGTCAACCACGGCTTCTATGGCCGAGTTGAGCAGCTCCACCAGCAGGCTGATTAAGCTGACGGCCAACAGCACTGCCCGCTCGACCAGTCCGAAGTCCAGCGTCAAACCCGCGACCATGAGTACGCCATGCAATACCAGCAGTTGGCGAAATGCGGCTTCGCCACGCACCGCAGCCCGAAAGCCGTCGCGTGAATAAATCAAGGTATGAAAGATCCGGGTCAGCCCGGTTTTTCCATGGGCGTACTTGCCGGTTTCAGTGGGGCCTGGCGTTTGCATTTGCGTTTCCTGAAGAAGTCGATCTTCGCGGAGTATGGGAAAACAGATGTCAAGAAATTGTCAATGCCTTGCGAGCGCCCCATCACTCACAGCAACGCCGCCGGCGAGTCGGGCGCGCAAGCCACGGCCCGAATCTGCGGTGACAAGCGCCGCTCCCGGCTAGGCCGCATGGTACATTTTCAAAGTGAAGCGGCACCCCTGGTCCGAGCTATCGACCGCCATGTGCCAGCCCAGATGATCGACGATGCGTTGCACGATGGACAGGCCCAAGCCTTCGCCGCTTTGGCGTGCGCTGGGCAAAAAGCGCTGGAATTGCTGCGGGTCTATGCTGGCGGGCAGGCCAGGACCGGTGTCGGAAATGACCAGGGTCGTGCCCTGCAATGCAATGCGTACTTCACCTTGGTCCGTGTATTGGCAGGCATTGCGCAACAGGTTCCAGACCACACTGCGCGCCAGCTCGGCATTGGTGTGCAGGTGGGTGTCTTGCGGCGCGTCCAGGATCAGCTCCACCGGCTTTTTCGCCAGCCAGGAGTGGCAGCGGGCCATGCATTCTTCTATCAACGGACGCAAGGCCACGTCCTCTTGGGCCAAGGTCTGCGGATCGCGCGATAGCAGCAGCAGACAAGCCAGCTGGCGTTGCATTTCCTGCGTGGCGCGCACGATGCGCTGCGCGCTTGCCATCAGGTGGCTGTCGGCGGGCAATTGGTGCACGATGGTTTCCGCGGCGCCGCCAATGATGGCCAGCGGAGTGCGCAATTCATGGCTGGCGTCCCCTACAAAGCAGCGTTCACGCTGCAGGAACTGCTCGAGCTCATCGCTGTGCTGTGCAAACGCACGTGCCAACACGCCCACCTCGTCGCGCGCATCCTGGAAGGGAAAGGGCTTTTGCCTGCTTTGCACCGCATCGGCCAGGCGAGTGATGGGTGCGATGACGCGCGTGGCGGTCAGTCGACCGATCCAGAATGCGCACAGAATGCACAGCGAGATGACCACCAGTGCATAGATGTCAATCACATGCTGCAGGTACTCGTAATGCGCGACATCCTGCAGCAAGTAGTAACGCTGGTGGTCGAGCTCAAACACCAGCAGATGCCAGACGTCAGGCTCCTTCACGCTGTGGTAGCCCGGCACGTACTGGCGCAGGGCGCCGGGCACGGTCTGCGCGTCATGCAGCTGGCTGCCTTGCGGCATGTGCGGAGTGATCCCGTTGGCAATGTCCGCCTCGAGCTTTTGGGCTTTGTTGCGCAAGCTTTCCGAGATCGCATAGGCGCGAAAATCATCGTAGTCGAGCTGCTCGGCCGCGACCACAAACGCCATGACGGCCACCATCAGCAGCACGAACGAGACCGTGATGCGCGTTTTCAGCGTCATCTGCGGGCGAATGGATTTCATGGTGTTGCTCTGTCCCAATGATGATTACTCCGGCGCGGTCACCTGGGGGGTGTGAAGGCGCCAACCGATGCCATGCACCGTTTCTATCAGCGCCGATGTGAAGTTTTTGTCAATCTGCCGGCGCAAGTCATGCATATGTGTACGCAATGCACCACCTTCCGGCGGGGCCTCGCCCCAAAGCAGATATTCCGCCTCCTGCTTCCTGACGACATCCGGCGCGGCTCGCACCAGGCTCAGCAGCAATTTATGGGTTGTGGGCGTGAGGTTGATGCTCCGGCCCTGGCGCCAGGCCTGTGGCGCGCGTGTATCGACCTGCAGATCTTCCCATGCCAGCGTGCCTTGCACCTGCCGGCCCTGGGCACGGCGCACCAATGCCTTGATGCGTGCGTCCAGCTCCTTGAGGGAAAAGGGTTTGATCAGGTAGTCGTCCGCACCCAGCGCAAAGCCCTGAACGCGGTCATCCACCGGGTCGCGCGCGGTCAGCATCAGCACCGGCACAGGGTTCTGGAATTCCTCGCGCAGCCTGCGGCACAGCGTCATGCCGTCCAGTCGTGGCAGCATCAGATCGAGCAAGATGGCGTCATAAGCATTTTGCGTAGCCATGCGCAGGCCGGTCGCACCATCGCGTGCGTCGTCAATCACATAGCCAAGCGGCTCGAAAAAATCGTACAGGTTGGCCACCAACTCCGGGTTGTCTTCGATGATGAGCAGGCGTGTCATGGGTAATCGGGCATCTTGGAATGGCTGGAATCAGCTGAGCACGAGGCGAGCTCAGCTACCCGCAGTTTCCCACTTCAAGAGGGATTGGTGGAGGTCCATCGGCAGCTTGTGAGCGTAGAGGGGCCCACCGATTTCCCCAGCCTTCACTGCTTGATGCCAGGAAGATCAAGCTTGCTCGCCTTTCAGGCCAAGCGCACTCGAAGTGCGGGTCGGCTTGACTGAAGGGCTGTACCTGGCCACTGAGCGCTACAGAGCCAGTGCAAGAAATTTTGTGCCTGGAACGGGATTGAAACTCACCGGCTGCGCAGGCTCGAAGCCCATCGATTCGTAGAGCTTCTGGGCTGCCGTGAACTCGGGCAGAACGTCCAGGCAGATGCGCGAGTAGCCGGCAAACCTGGCTTCCCTCACTATCGCTTCGACAAGCAAACGCCCCAGGTTGCTGCCTCGCGCCGCCGGGCGGACATACACCCGCTTCATTTCGCACGTGGATTCATCGACGCGGCGCAGCGCGGCGCAGCCAAGCACGGCGCCGACGTCGTGGGCCAGGAGAAGCCGGCCTTCAGGGGCTGCGTACTTGCCGGGAAGTTCTGCAAACTCCGCTTCGTACTCCTGAAAATCGAGGCTCACAGTCGGGCTGCGCACATACTCACGGAAGATGGAAACGACGTCCTGAAGATCGGCAGGGAAAACTGCTTGTCGAATGAGGGGCATGGCAAAGGAAGGTGCGAATGACTCTTGAGCATCGGGCCTTGGAGGTATACCAGGCCTCGACCGATGCGGCAGAAGTCATCTAGTCCACGTGCGCGCGCAGCCAGGCAAGGATATCGCCAGTCACCTCGGTGCGATTGGTCTCGTTGAGGATTTCATGGCGCGCTGCCGGATAGAGCTTGACCGTCACATCGGTGATGCCGGCTTCGCGGTAGCGCTTGCCCAGGAGCTCGATCAATGCGCCGCCGCCGGCCAGCGGGTCGGCGTCGCCCGAAGTGATCAGCATGGGCAGATCGCGGCGGATGCGCGCCAGTTGTGCGGGATCGGCCAGCCGGGCGGCGGGCGCGAACAGCGAGGCAATCACTGCGGCTGACACATCCCAGCCGCACCAGGGATCGGCGACATAGGCGTCGACCTCGGCGTTGTCGCGCGACAGCCATTCGTAGCCGGTGCGGTGTTCAAAGGCCGCGTTGAAGGCCTCCAGCCCGGCGGGCGCGTCTGCGGGGGCATTGGCCATGGCAGCGGCAAGCATGTCGAGCGCGGTAGAGCCGGACAGGACCACCCCGGACCAGGTCGCGGAATGATCGATGATGGCCGCCTGCGCGGCAAAAGAGCCCATCGAATGGGCAAAAAGAAACAGCGGAAGGCTGGCGTGCTGGGTGCGCAGCGCGGCGCCGAACTGCGCCACATCGGCAACCAGGCCGGCAAAACCGGCCTTGCCGAAGTCACCCAATCGCCCATCGGCGCTGCGCCCGTGGCCGCGATGGTCGACCGCGTGGACCACAAACCCTGCGGCATTGAGCGCGCGCGCAAAGCGGTCATAGCGCTCGCCGTGCTCGGCCAGGCCATGCGCGATCTGCACCACTCCGGCGGGCTGGCCAGCGACGTCGGCCCAGGTGTAGGTCGCGACCTGGGTGCCGTCGACATTGGAGGTAAAGGAGGAGGTCGAAGTGCTCATCGCCGGATGATGACACGATGGCACTTCAAGCGGATCTAGGGTAGTTGCCAGGGCGTCCACCGTCCGGGGTAGCGGCAGCAGCGCAGGCTGTTTTAGCCTGCGCCGGCCCGACCTCAGAAGCGATGGATCATGCCCAGGTACAGCATGCGTGTCTTGGCGCCGGCATCGGCCTGGGGCAGCTGCGGGCCGCCGCTCAGGCTGCCGTTCCAGAAGTTGTAGCGGCCGTTCTTCTGGTTGCGCAGTTCGATGGCGGAAACGTTCAACTGCGTGCGCTTGCTCAGCGCGTATTCATAGCTCAGCGACAGAATCTTGGCGCCCGAATCCTGCAATTTGTTGCCATTGATGGTCGCTGACTTGGCCTGGCCCCAGGTACCGGAGATCGTGTTCTGGCCAAAGGTGTAGGCCAGGGGAATGGCATAGGCCAGGCGGTGCTGCGAAAGCCCGGTGGCGCTGTCCTTGACCTTGTTGCGATCGACCAGCAGGCCGGCGCGCCAGCCGTTCTGGAAGTAGCCAAGCGCAATCCGGTCGGCATCCTGGTCCAGCGTGCCCGTGGTCTGTCCCGGCAGCGGGCCTTGGGCGCGCCTGGCCATGTGGAAATAGCCGGCGCGAAACGGCCCGTTGACATAGGTCGGGTTCAAATACCAGGTCTTGTTGCCCGAGACATCCCCGGATTCCGCGTCAAACGAATACGACGCCATGCCGGAGAAGCCGCCGATTCTCGGCGCCTCGTAGCGTATGGTGTTGTTCAGAAAGCTGCCCGCGAAGTGCGCGCCGTTGATGGTGCCCAGCACGTTCAGCGAGTTGGCGGCCGTGGGGGCGGCGTCAAAAGCGCCCTGGTAATCGACCACAAACCAATGGTGGCTGAAATACACCGACTGGCGCCCCAGCTGCAGGCGGCCCAGGGTCTTGTCGCCCAGACCGACATAGAAGTTGCGCCCCGCGCCCATCACGCCGGTGTCGGCGGCAAAGTCCCACTCCAGGTGGTAGTAGGCGCTGGCCCCGCCGCCCAGGTCTTCCTTGCCGTCCAGATACCAGAAGCTGGTGTTGTTGCTGACGCGGGACGCATTCTTGCTGGCGCCTGCGCCTTTGACGGAGATATGGTCCATGCCGAGCTTGATCTGCCCGCCCAGCGTGACGGCCGATTGCGCCAACAGCGCCGTGGATGCAGCCATCATTCCCATGGCCACAGCGATTGATTTCCTATTCATTTTGTCATCCTCTAATAATTTATTTGTCTGCAATGAATACCCACCAGGATTTCTTCTGTGCTTGGCAACCCCTTTATTCAAAAATAATCAAAGCGTTGAATTCAACCGGTTGCCACTGACCCAGGTGGCGTGAAAACCATTGGGAACGCGCTGCGGCAGGACAACTTTTGCCACCGGGCCATCCGCTATTTCCTGGGCATCAAAAATCCAGACCTCGGAACGGTTTTCATGTGAATTCCAAACGAAGCCAACGACATAGCCGTCGTCTTCATCGACCGCGCCTTCGCGCGCCGCGAAAGGCGACTCGTTGAACCAATAGCCGGGGCCTGGGTGGTAGGAAACCGCGCTGCCTTTGAGCAGGTCGTACTTCACCAAGCCGGCAAAATGCGGCTGCTCCAGGGTTTTCATGCGACCCATGAGCACGTTGTAGCAATACCGGTTCCTGTAGCCCTGGAACCAGCCATTGATCATGGGAAACTCGGTATTGAGAATGTCGTCCACCACACCCTCGCGCGTTTTTCCGGTCGCGAGATTGAGGCGCCACTGGTAGAGCTCATAATCGGTGCCCTGCGTACCGATGGTGAACAGCAAGCGTTCCTTGTCCAGCGATCCATCGAATTTCTTCGGCATGCTGTAGGGCGTTCCCAGCATGACGATTTCCACTTCGCCGCGCGCATTGGTTTCCTCCCAGGCATTCACCACATGCAGCATGTAGCGCGGATCGGCTTCAAACCAGCGAATATCCTCGACCTTGCCGTGGCGCGGGACGACGGCAAAACGCGAGCGAAGATTCTCATTGAACTCCAGGCTATAGCGTCCCGCAGCCAGCGCCTGCTGGTTGTTCATCAGCGGAAAATCATGCAGGATGCTGTAGTTCTGCGTGATGGCCATGTCGTGCGGCAGACGCGGCCCGGGCAAGGCCACGGGAATCAGCGTCTTGAGCGCGCCGTCGGTACCGACCACGCCGTAATGCATATACGGCGCCGTGTTGCCATAGGCAAAGAACATGTATTCGCCGCTGCGCTCGTCCACGCGCGAGTGGGCCGATATCTGCAGACCTATCAATCGCGGATCGGGCTCCAGCTTGCCCACGGTTTCCAGCGTGGCCGGATTGACCTGGTATACCGAGCCGCCGCGATACCACATGGAAAGCAGATTGCCATTATGGAATTTCACATCGGTATTGGAAGTGTTCTTCAAGGCGTTATCCGGCAATACGCCGGCCGGCATGCGCCCTTTCAAGCCCGGCAGCCGCGATTTCCCGGCTTCACGATCCGCCAGCAGGCCGTCTGTCAGCACCCAGCGGTTTCTATATTCCGCGCGGCCATTCTCGAAACGCACCGCATGCAGCATGCCGTCGCCGTCATACCAGTGATAACGTCCTTCGGGCTGAAATTGCGGTGATGGCCCGTTGCGCACATATAGGCCATTTAAATCCTCGGGAATCCTGCCAATCACTTTCAACTGGTCTGCCACCAGTTCCTTGAAAACCGGCGCCCATCCATCCTGCAGGTTTGGATTATCAATCAGGTAATCCTGGTGACCTTCGACAATTTTCATGATCTGCTCCATATATCGCGCTCGTTAATCTGACTTGTCTTCAGGCGCCGGGACCGGCCAAAGGCAAGCAATAAATACTCCACTGCTGAAATCGGCCATGGCTGCGCCACGGCTGGTGACCAAGCCACCAGCCAAATACTTCAGAGCGGAAAAATCACTTGCCGTCGGTAGGGGGTGCAATCTGCACCCAGCGGCCGCCCTTTGCCTGGTCAATGGAGACCAGTTCGGGCATGGCGTGGTTGTTTTTCCAGCTCAGGCGGGTAAAGGTCGTGAAATCCTCGTGCGATACACCTTGCATGGCCTTGGCGAATTTCTCGGCGCTCAGGTCCTGGCCCGTGGCCTCCAGGCCTGCAATGAACCAGCCCATGGAGGAATAGGCATTGGCGGCGTTCTCATCGCCGTCATGGCCGAACCGGGCCTTGTAATCGGCGAAGAATTTCCTTGCAGCGGGGTCCGAAGACGCCTGCACGTCATGCAGCTTCCAGCCGCCAATGCCATACAGGCCGTCCACCGTGTCCTTGCCCAGCGCCGTGACGATGCTGCTGCGGCCGGGAATGCCGGTCAGCACCTTGACGTTGGTCCAGTTGAGCTTCTTGACTTCGGCCATCACGCCCACGGTCTCGCGGATGACGGTTCCCGCAAAGATCAGGTCCACGTTGGCGGCCTTCATCTTGGCGACCTGCGACGAGAAGTCGATGTCGCCCACCTTGTAGGCCGCCTCGGCCGCCAGGTTCTGCTTGGCCTGCTGCATGGCGCTGCTGATGCCGGCGCGCATCAGATCCCCCAGCGGTCCTTCCTGGTAGATCACGCCGACGCGCGTCGTGCCCCAGTTCCTGATCGCCCAGCCCAAACCCGTGGCCGTGGTGGAGTCATAGTTCTGCACCGTGGTGAACAGCAAGGGGCTGTTGTTCGAGACCTTCTGGATGACGGCCGAAGCCGCCCAGGGCGCAAACACGATCACGCCCGCATCGGTGGCCATCTTCACGGTCGCGGCGTTGGTGCCCGAGCCGAACGGGTTGACGATGGCAAACACCTTGTCGCTGCGAATCATCTTCTGCACGGCGCGCACCGCCATCTGCGGCTGGCTGCCGTTGTCTTCGGTCACCAGGCGGATCTTGCGGCCCTGTATGCCTTTGACATTGGCTTCGTCCAGGCGCATCTGCATGGCATTGCGCAGCATGGCGGAGCCAGTGGCCGTGGGGCCGGAGAGGTCCAGATGGGTGCCGATGAGGATTTCCTTGTCGCTCACGCCCGCGGCATGGGCCGAGGCCAGGCCGAGCGCGGCGCAAAGAACCAGCAGGTGGCGACGATGGAAGGGGCGAGGGATAGTCATTTTTTGTCTCCTTGGATGCGTCAGGCGGGAACGGGAAGCGGTTTGGCGCTGGCGTACATGCTGTCGATCAGCGGTGCGTACTTGCGCGCAATCACCTTGCGCTTGAGCTTCATGGTCGGCGTCAGCTCCTCGTCTTCGGCCGTCAGCAGCGTGTCGATGATGCGAAAATCCTTGATCTGCTCGACACGCGCGAGCTGCGGATTGATGCGCTCGATTTCCGCGCGTATCAATGCCGCGACATCCGGCGCACGCGCCAGGCTGGCGTAGTCGGTGTACGGAATCTGCTGCTCCTGCGCATGGCGCGAGACATGCTCCTGATCGAGCATCACCAGGCAGGTCAGGTAGTTGCGCCCATCGCCGATGACCACAGCATCCGTGATGTAGGGACTGAACTTGAGCAGGCTCTCGATATGGCTGGGCGTGATGTTCTTGCCGCCCGAGGTGATCAGGATGTCCTTGATGCGGTCGCGAATGGCGAGATAGCCGTTCTCGTCAAGCTCGCCGCAGTCGCCGGTGTGCAGCCAGCCGCCGGCGCTCAGCGCCTGCGCCGTCTGCTCGGGCAGGTTCAGGTAGCCGCCAAACACATTCGGGCCGCGGATCTGGATTTCGCCCTGCGCGCCAATGCGCATTTCGGTACCCGCGGCCTTGACGCCGGCCCAGCCCAGCTTGATTCCCCCCCTGGGCGTCGAAGCGCAAAAGCCTGCGGTCTCTGTCATGCCATAGGCTTCGCGCAGCTCGATGCCGCAGCCCAGGAACCAGCGGATGAGCTCCACCGGCACGGGCGCGGCGCCGGTCAACGCACAGCGCACGTTCTGCAGCCCCAAAAAGACCTTGACGTTGCGCAGGGCCGCCCAGCGCAGCAGCTGGCTGCTCCAGGCCTGCGCCGGCACAGTCTGGTGGCTGAGTTTGGCGTCCGCCACTTGGGCGGCACTGGCACGCGCCCTGGCGTAGGCCCAGCGCGCCAGCGGAATCGCGTCGCGCAGGAACAGGTCGATCTGCGAATACATCTTTTCCCAGAACCTGGGCGGCGCAAACAGCACATGCGGGGCGACTTCGCGCAGGTCGTTGGTGACGGTGCCGGCGTTCTCGGGAAAGTGAACGATCAGGCCCACGGCCAGGGGATTGAAGACCGAAGCCATGCGCTCGGCGATATGGCACAGCGGCAGGAATGACAGAGACTTGTCGCCCGGTCCCACATTCAGGTACTGCGGGGCCTGCGTGAGCTGGAACATGACGTTGCTGCAGAGAATCATGGCCCCCTTGGGTGCGCCCGTCGTGCCGGAGGTGTAGACGAGAAAGGCCAGATCCTGGTCCTGACCCTGGTCTATGGCCTGCTCGAACAGATGCATCTCGCCGGCGCTGCGCTCCATGCCCAGGCGCACGAAGTCGTCGAAGAACTGCACCTGCGGGTCGGAAAAGCCGCGCAGGCCGTCACGCTCCATGACCACGATGGCGCGCAGCAGCGGGCATTGATCGCGCACCGCCAGCACTTTTTCCAGCTGCTCCTGGTTCTCGACAAACACCGCCTGCGCGCTGCTGTCCTGCAGGATGTAGAGCACCTGCTCTGCGGACGAGGTCGGATAGATGCCGTTGCCCGCAAAGCCCATGCACTGCGCGCTCATGTCGACGTACAGCCACTCGGGGCGGTTTTCCGCCAGCACGCAGACCACGGCGCCGCGCGCCAGGCCGGCGGCCTGCAGCTGCAGGCCAATGGCGCGCGCATGGGCGTAGTACTCGGCCCAGCTCACGCTTTCCCACAGGCCGCGGCGCTTGCGCCGCGGCCTGAGGGAAAGCGTGAGCTGGGCCGAGTACTAC
>JBBKVU010000165.1:0-5405 GCA_037968595.1 Comamonas sp. | reverse complement strand
TGCAGAGGGCGCAGGGCGGCCAGCGGCGGTTTTGCGGCAAGCGCGGCGCTGCGCCCGGCGCGCGTGCCAGGCTTGTGCATGGGTTTTTTGGAAAAGCAAAGATCGGTCTGCAGCCGGAGCCGCCGGGCGAGCAGATCGCTGCGGCACTGGCTGCGGGCGTGCCGGGGCCTGGCGCCAGCGCAGGCCGCGGCAAAAAAGCCAGGCAGGAGGCCTGGCGTTGGGGGATTTGTGGCGGCTGAAGGCCGCTGGCATTGCGCGAGCGCGGTGCGCGCCGCGCTGGCGGCCGGAACTCAGGCCAGTTGCCGTGCCCGCCGGCGCATGGCGGCCAGCAATTCAAGCGCTCTGTGCGCCGCCTGCGCGCCACAGTCCATGTCGCCGCGCACGAACAGCGGCCGCAGCTCCTCGATTTCCTCGAGCTGCGCAATGAGTTCAGGCTCGGCCAGCCGGTATTTGCGCAGCACGCTGACCAGGGTCATGGACGCATGGACCATGTCTTCGGCCGCCGTGCTGACGCCTGTCCGGTGCAGGATGAAGTTGACCCAGTGCGTGCCTGCCAGCATCGCTGCCTCGATGCGGATTTCCCAATCGGCGTCGCCGAGCTTGGTCAGCGACTGCTCTATGCGTTCGGCTTTGGCGCGGTGATTTTCGGGGGTCATGGCTGCTTCTCCGCAGGGATCAGGGCCTGGTAGACGGCAATGGCCTGCGCCAGCGCACGATTGCACTCCTCGACAATTGCCGGCGTCGGCGTGCGGTCCCCGCGCAGGCAGGGGTCGCGGTGTTCTTCCAGCGCGTGCAGCGCGGCTTCCAGGCGCTGCAGAGGTTCTGGCATGTCGCCGGGAATGGCCGGCCAGCCCACATGGCTTACATCGCCGGGGCCGCGCAACTCGCGCCGCCAGCTGCCGTCGCTCTGCGGCACGACATGCACGCCGGGAATGGTGGAAAAGGCGCGGTCTTCATTGGTCAGGCCGGCGGCGTGCAGCGCGGCGTTCCAGATGTTGGTGCCCGCGGTCAGGCCGCTCCAGTACCAGAGCTCGAAATCCTGCAGCGGGTCCAGCCGCTGGCGCAGCCCCAGCAGGCGGTCTATCTTCTCGGCGTGGGAGGTGATCTTCATGGTGTTGTCGATGCCTGGTTCTGGCGGCTGCCCCTTGGCACGAGCCGCCGGGCTTCATTCGGGCTTGATGTTTCCGTCAGCCACCACCTTGCGCCAGGCGGCGAGATCGTCGTTGAGCGTCTGCACGAAGACCTCGCGGCTCACCGCGGGGGCGGGCGGAATGTTGGCCTGGCGCAGCGCTTCCTTGAAAGCAGGCTTCATCACTTCCAGGTTGATCGCCGCGTGCAGGCGCTCGAGGATGGGCCGGGGCGTGTTCTTGGGCGCAAACACGCCTTGCCAGCCCGCGGCGGTGAACGGGTAGCCTTGCTCGGACAGCACCTGCACATCGGGCAGCTTGGGGCTGCGCACCGTGCCGGTCAGGGCAATGCCGCGCAGCTTGCCCTGGGCAATGAAGCCCAGGGGCGAGACCACGTCCACCCAGCCTATGGGAATGACGCCGGCAACGATGTCCGTGAGCAGCGCGGGCGTGGACTTGTAGGGCACATGCTCGATGGACAGGCCTTCGCGCTGCTTGATCCACTCCATGGTCAGATGGCCGTTCGAGCCCACGCCCCACGAACCATAGGACTGGTATTTCTGCGGATTCTTGCGCAGCAGGGCAACCAGCTCGGGCAGGGTCTTGGCGGGCACCGAAGAGTGCACGGCCAGCAGCACGCCGCCCACGGAAGACAGCGCCACCGGCTCCAGGTCGCGCAGCGTCTTGATCGGCAGCGCGGGATTGAGCGCCTCGGCCATCACCATGGACGAGGCCGTGCTGTGCAGGATGGTGTAGCCGTCGGGCGCCGCGTTCTTGACCACCGACGAGCCAATCACGCCATTGGCGCCGGGGCGGTTGTCGATGACAAACGGCTGGCCCAGCGTCTCCTGCAGGCGCGAATAAAGCTGGCGCGCCATGGTGTCGAGTATGCCGCCGGCGCCGCCGGGAACAATCACCTTGACCGGGCGCGCCGGCCAGTCCTTGCTGCTTTCGACCGCGCCGGCCAAGCCGCCGACCAGGGACGCCGCGGCGCCCAGCACGATTTCTCTGCGCTTCAATGATGTCGTCATTTTTATGTTCCTTGATCCCGGTGGGCGCGCGCCCTGTGGGCACGCTTGTCTCCAGACGCATCGCGGTGGCCTGCCAGCGGCCCCGGCCGCGGGGGCTAGGCCTTTCAGTCGGGCTTGCGCAGGAAGCCCTGGTTGCCGCCCTTGCGGTTGGGCGCAAAGCCGTTGGCGGCCAGCGTCTGGTCGGCGGTCTCGTAGAAAACGTCCAGCTGCAGGATCTCGCGCGCCTGCTGGGCGGTGGCGATGGGGCGGCCGAATTCGCCGGCGATGCGCACCAGTTGCTTGATCTGCTCGACCGAGCTCATCTTGCCGGTGCGCTGCTGGTTCCACAGCACGTCCTCGATGCCGCAGCGCACATGCAGGCCCAGGGCCATGCCTATCATGTTGATGGGCAGCACGTTGAGCACCGAGCTTTCGACGGTGATCACCGCGTTGTCGGGCGCGGCGCGCAGGAAGTTGGCCAGGTTGTAGATGTTGGCCTGGTCCATGCCGCCGCTGATGGCCACCCAGTTCATCACCAGCGGGCCCTTGTAGACGCCGCGGCGGATCATGCGCTCTATGGTCTCGAAGCTGTTGATGTTGTAGCACTGGAAAGCGCTCTGGATTCCGGCGGCGGACAGGCGGCGCACATGCTCCTCGGCCCAGCTCGGGTTCGAAGGCACGATCATGTCCTTGTAGGTGTTGTAGAGGTGGGGAAAGCCGCGCGACACGCCGCGGAAGTCGTCCTCGCCGGCGTGCTCGGTGACGTTCATCTGCGTGGTGTTGACGGTCACCGTCACCTGGTCGGGCTTGGGGCTCAGTTCGGCCAGCATGTGGCGTGTGTCGTCCGACAGCCATTTGGCGGCGGAGCCGTCATCTTCGGGCGCGAAGCTGATCGAGCCGCCCACCTGGATCACCATTTCGGGCACGCGGGCGCGCACGCCGGCAATCAGCTCATTGAACATGGACAGGCGCTTGCTGCCCTTGCCATCGGCTTCGCGCACATGCAGGTGCAGCACCGTGGCGCCGGCTTCGTAGCAGTCCACGGCCTTCTGGATCTGCTCTTCCATGGTGACCGGAATATCTTCGGGGAAGTCCGCGGGAATCCAGCCCGGGGCGTACGGGGCGGCGGTGATGATCAGCGGCTGCTGGTTTTCGGGATAGAGGTGGCCGTCGAGGAAGTTCATGCTGGGGTCTCCGGAGTGAAACGCGAACGTCGGGAATGGGTGATTCCAGTGTCTGGCGGGCGCCGGTTTTGCACTTGCTTCCATGGGACATAGAATTGCTTATCTGGGACAAATGGCCAACGCCTGGCGCGGCCTTGGGCAGCTCATGAAACATCTTTCGCATTTCGTGCGCAGCGGCAGTCTGAACGGCTATGTCGAGTTGGTGCAGTCGCTGGGCCGCGACCCCGGTGCGTTCCTGCGCACCGTGGGCCTGCAGCCGAGGTTTCTCGACGACCCCGAACTGCTGATTCCCAGGGATGCGGTGCGCGAGCTGCTGGAGATCACGGCGCGCGCCACGCATACCCAAGACCTGGCGCTGCGGCTGGCGGCCCGGCGCCGGCTCTCGGCGCTGGGGCCGATCAGCCTGGTGCTGCGCGAAGCCGGCACGCCCAGGGACGCGCTTGACACGCTGTGCCGCTATCTGAAGCTGGTGAATGCCTCGCTGATGCTGCATGTCGAGGACACGGACAGCGTGGTGATCATTCGCGAGGAGCTGCTGCCCACGCCCGGCCTGCAGATGCGCCAGTCGGTGGAGCTGGCCGTGGGTGGCATGTTCCAGATGCTCAGCGAATTGACCGGCCCGCACTGGCAGCCGCTTGAAGTGTGCTTTAGCCACCGCCCGCCGGAGGACAGCCGCGCGCACCGCGCATTTTTTCGCCGCAGCGTGAAATTCAATCAGGAGTTCAACGGTCTGGTCTGCCGTGCCAGCGACCTGGCGCAGCCGCGCGCACTTGGCGACCAGGTGGCCGCGGGCTTTGCGCGCAAATACCTGGAAGCGGCACTGGTCGATCGCAGCGACAGCGCGCAGCAGAGCTGTCGCCAGATCATGCTTGCGCTGCTGCCCGGCGGCAGCTGCACGGCGGCGGAACTCGCGCGCTTTTTGCATGTCGACCGGCGCACGCTGCACCGCCGGCTGGCGGTCGAAGGGCTGACGTTCAGCGGCCTGCTCGACCAGGTGCGCGCCGAGCTGGCCAGGCGCCATTTGCGCGAAAGCGACCGGCCGCTGCGCGAAGTCGCCGAATTGCTGGGCTTTTCGCGGCCCAGCAGCTTCAGTCACTGGTTCGAGCGCCAGTTCGGCTGCAGCGCCTCGCAGTGGAAGAAGCAGGCGGCACGCAGCGTGGCGCCCGATGCGCCCGATTTTTAGCCGCTAAAACTCGGCAGCGGCGCGGCAGTGCGCCAGGAAGTCCGCAGCCCCACGGCCCAGTTTCTTTTCCCGGTGCAGCACGATGGCCAGTTTGCGCCTGGCCTTGGGCAGCTCGGTCCGCAGCTCGACCAGATGGCCGTCGGCCACGCTTTGCTCCACGGCATGGCGTGAAAGACAGCCCAGGCCGTCGCTGGTGGCAACCACACGCTTAATGGCTTCGTTGCTGCCCAGCTCGAAGCCTATGCGTACCTGCGCCAGATGGCTCAGCAGCCATTCATCGGTGACCTGGCGCGTACCCGAGCCGTGTTCGCGCACCACCCAGGTGGCCTGGGCGAGTTGCTGCGGCGTCGCGCATTGCTGCGCCAGCGCATGGCCCGGCGCGGCGATGACGACGATTTCGTCATCGCTCCAGGGCTGCATCACGAGGTCGGAATGCGTCTGCGAACCTTCGACGAACCCTATGTCGACGTCCATGGCGGCAACGGCGTCTATGACTTCGCTGGTATTGCCTATGCGCAGATGGATCTGGCTTTTGGGGTGCAGTTGCGTCCAGCGCGACACCAGTTGCGGCAGCAGGTATTCGCCAATCGTGAAGCTGGCCGCGACGCGCAAGGGCGCGGCGTGCTCGCCCAGGAACAGGTCCTGGGCTTCGGCCGCCTGGTCGACGATGGCCTGGGCCTTGGGCAGCAGAGCGCGTCCGTTCTCGTTGAGCTGCAGCCGCCGGCCTATGCGGTCGAACAGCTCACAGCCCAGCGCGGCTTCGAGTTCGGCCAGCGCCGTGCTGGCCGCGGACTGCGAGCGCGCGATGCGATCGGCCGCGGCCCGCGTGCTGCCGCCGCGCGCCGTGGCCAGGAAGACTTCGAGTTGACGCAGGTTCAGGCGCAGTCGCTGATACGCGGGA
>JBBKVU010000164.1:0-3400 GCA_037968595.1 Comamonas sp. | reverse complement strand
CGTCGAGGCCGGCGATCCGCGCGTCGAGGTGTCGTACATGACGCTGGCGCTGGAAGAGGGGCATGCGGCCTCCTTCCTGGTGCGGCCGAAGAAGGACCCGGCCACGGGCCGGCCCCATGTGCTCGACTACAACAACGTGTTTGTCGACCCCGTGACCGCGAAGATCACGGGTCAGCGCGACTCCAAGAGCATTGCGCTGAGCAAGCGCAATCTGATGTCGTGGCTGCGTCACCTGCATGAAAGCCTGCACATGCCGGCTTTCTGGGGCAGCGATCGCTGGGGCTTCTGGCTCATGGGCGGCATCGCGCTGATGTGGCTGATCGACAGCTTTGTCGCGCTGTACCTCACGCTGCCGCGCCGCCTGGCCGCGCGCCGCGAAACATCGGCTTCAGCGCCGGCAGCGGCTACGCCGAAACGTAGCTGGCTCAAGCGCTGGCAGCCATCGTGGATCGTGCGCTGGCGCGCGGGTGGCTACAAGCTCAACTTCGACCTGCACCGCGCGGGCGGGCTCTGGGTCTGGGCGATCATCATCGTGGTGTCGTTCACCTCGTTCTCGCTGAACCTGTACCGCGAAGTGTTCTATCCGGTGATGAGCCAGATTTCCAAGACCACTCCCGGTCCGTACGAAACCATCAAGCCAGCGCCGTTCGGCAGCTTCATCGAACCCAAGATTTCATTTGCCGCGGCGATCGACATCGCGCGCGCCGAAGGTCGGCGCCAGGGCTTCGAGTTCCCGCCCGGCGGCATCTGGTATGGCGGGGATTTCCCGTTCTACAACATCTCGTTCTTCGATCCAGCGGACGAACTGGGCGGAATGGGCATGGGCCTGTCGAACATCTACGTGAGCGCCGACAACGGCCAAGTGCTGGGCATGTACCGGCCCTGGCATGGCTCGGCGGCCGATGTGTTCGTGCAGCTGCAGCTGCCGCTGCATTCGGGCCGCATCCTGGGCCTGACCGGTCGCATCATGATGTCCATCATGGGGGTGTTCGTGGTGATGCTGGCGATCACGGGAATCGTGATCTGGGAGCGCAAGCGGCGCGCGCGCAAGGCCACGGCGCGCGCGCTCGTGGCCAGCGCGGCCTGACACGCAAACCGCCTTCGGGCGGTTTTTTCATGGGCGCTGTGCAGCGCCCGCGCTGGCCGTCGTCTGCTCCTGGATCCACTGGCGAAAGGCCTTGAGCGGCGGATACCAGGTCTTGGACGCGGCGCAGGCCAGATAGTAGCTGCCCTGGCTGCGGCTGCGCACGTCAAGCGCCGAGACCAGTTCGCCGCGCTCGAGTTCGGCCCTGAACAGGAATTCCGGCAACAGCGCCACGCCCAGGCCGGCGCTGGCCGCCTGGGTGGCGGTGGCGAACTGGTCGATGCTGATTCCGCCCATCTGCGGGCCTTCTATGCCCTGGGACTCGAACCACTGGGTCCAGGCCTGGCGGCGCGATGTCAGGTGCAGCAGCGGCGCGGCCAGCAGATCCTGCGCGCGCGCGAAACCATGCTGCGCCTTGAGCCCCTTGGAGCAGGCGGGGAAGATCGTCTCCTCGAACAGGAAATCGAGTTCCGCGTGCGGCCATTCGGGCGCGCCGTAGTGGAAGGCCGCATGCACGTCGTCGGCATCCATGTTGAAGGGTTCCAGCCGCGTCACCAGATTGAGCGTCACGCCGGGGTTCTGCTGCACGAAGCTGGGCAGCAAGGGTGCGAGCCAGCGCGTTCCCATGGTCGGCAGTATGGCCAGGGTCAAGATGCCGGTGCCCGGGCTGGCCTTGATGCGCAGCGTCGAGTTGCCGATGTCGCGCAGCGACTGGCGTATCTCTTCCGCATAGATCTCGCCCGCGGGCGTCAGGCGCACGGCCTGGCGCTCGCGCACGAACAGCTCCACTCCCACGATGTCTTCGAGCGCGCGGATCTGCCGGCTGACCGCGCTCTGGGTCAGGCTCAGCTCGTGGGCCGCGGAAGTGAACTTCTGCAGCCGGGCGCAGGCCTCGAAAGCCACGAGCAAGCCCATGGGCGGTAAATACTTGCGGGAATTCATGATCTTTGGGAATGTACTTTCCGTTGTCGGCCATTTTAATGGACCGCCTCCATAAGCAATACCACGTACGAGGCGCCTGCTCTGGGTATAAGGCATTCCGTTTGCGAATGCCTGGGTTCCAAACCATTGATTGACGTCAACAACCGCGTTGCCGATGATGCCCCCAGCTTCATTACAACGAGAGAGACATACCGTGCCCCAGATCATTTCGCGCAAACACTTCCTGCGTTCGGCTGCACTGCTTGGCGCCTCCATGGTGCTTCCCGCCGTGGCCATGGCCGACACCTTCCCCAGCCGGGCCATCAAGCTGGTGGTGCCGTTTGCTCCGGGCGGCAATACCGATGTGGTGGCGCGACTGGTGGCCCAGGGTCTGTCGGAGTCGCTGGGCCAGCCGGTGATCGTGGAAAACATCGCTGGCGCCAACGGCTCCATAGGCGCCAGCCGTGTCGCGACCTCGCCCAATGACGGCTACACGCTGCTGTTCGGCACGGCCGGCACCCAGGCCATCAACCCCAGCCTCTACAAGAACCAGAGCGAGAAGACGCTGGATGATTTCGAATACATCGCCCTGGTCACGTCCATCCCCAACGTGCTGGTGGTCAACGAGACCAAGACCCCGGTGAAGACCGTGGCCGAACTCGTCGCCCTCGCAAAGGAGCGCCGCACCGGCATGAGCTATGGCTCGCCGGGCACGGGCTCGACGGTGCATCTGTCGGGCGAGCTGTTCAAGAGCGCGGCCAAGCTGGATATGGTGCATGTGCCGTACAAGGGCAGCGCGCCCGCGCTGACCGATCTGATCGGCGGCCAGATCGACCTGATCTTCGAGAACATCACGCCCGCCCTGCCTTTCATCCAGGGCAACCGGCTCAAGGCGCTGGCAGTGACCTCGGCCGAGCGCCTGCCGCTGCTGCCCAATGTGCCGACGATGAAGGAAAGCGGCTTTCCCTCGTTTGTCACCGCCACCTGGAACGGCGTGCTCGCGCCCAAGGGCACGCCGAAGGCCGTCGTGCAGAAGGTCGAAGCCGCGCTGCTCAAGGTCGCGGCCAGCGCCGACTTCAAGGCGCGCGTCGCGGCCCTGGGCGGCGAGCCGCGCCAGCTGGGCTCCACGGCATTCCGTGACTTCGCGCGCACCGAGTTCAAGCACTGGGGCGGCATCATCCAGGCCGCCAAGCTGGAAAAACAATGAGCCAACAGCCCCCTGAAATGGCCAGCGGGCTGATCGCCTCGCTGGCGGCCATTGTCGGCGCCAGCCATGTGCTGACCGGCGACGACCTGGCCAGCTACGAGCAGGACTGGCGCGGTCGCGCCAAGGGCAAGGCGCTGTGCGTGGTGCGCCCCGGCACGACCGCCGAAGTGGCGCGCGTGGTGCAGGCC
>JBBKVU010000163.1:0-14896 GCA_037968595.1 Comamonas sp. | reverse complement strand
GTCTCGAGCAGACGGCCGCCAGGCCGCAGGCCGCGCCCGCGCGCCCGGCGCGCAAGCTGCCCTGGTGGCGTGACCTGGAGTCGCTGGCACTGTGGCGCGGACTCACGGCCGGCGGCTTTGCGCTGGCCACGCTGCTGGCCGCGATGCTGGTGCTCAAGACGGCAGCGCCCCTGCCCCAGACGCGCTACATGGTGGTGCTGGTGGCGCCGCAGGATCGCGCCCCGGGCTGGGTGATGCAGACCAGCAGCGAGCGCAAGATCGAGCTGATTCCTCTGAGCGCGATGGAGATTCCCGCGGACAAGGCGCTGGAACTGTGGACCAAGGCCGATGACTGGAATGCACCGATCTCGCTGGGCCTGGTCAAGCCCGGCGAGCGCGTGCAGGTGTCGCTCGACAAGATTCCGGGCGTACAGGCCAACCAGCTGTTCGAGCTGACGCTGGAGCCGCCGACCGGCTCGCCCACGGGCCGACCGACCGGGCCCATACATTTCATTGGCCGCTCGGTGAAAGTATCCTGAAGCGCAGCGAAAAAACAGCCTGGAAACGGGCTGTTTGCATGGCTTTCAGCAGCTAAAATCCAAAGCTCGAGTTTAGCTAAACCAGTGCGCCGGGGCAGCCTGCTGCCGGCACTGGACGTCGTCTGCAACAATGGGTGAACGCCATGAGAAAACGGCTCAGCGAGGCGCAATTTCAGGCATGCATCCAGGGTCTGGATGTGGGGCCGCAGACCCTGCAGATCGCCCATGGTGTACTGGTGCGCGGGCAGACGCAGGCTTGCTTCGTGCAGGCCCTGGGCCTGAGCAAGGGGGCGGTGTCGCAAGCCGTGCATCGGGTCTGGCGCGTGTTTGCCCGCAGCGATGTTCCGCCAGGGTATGAACGCGTCTCCGCCGTGCTGCCGCAGCACCAGGCATTCATCGTCAAGAAATGGGCCGAGGATGCACAGGCCAGGAACAACGGATCAAAAATATGAAGACCTTGGTCGTAGCACAGCAAAAAGGCGGTGTGGGAAAGACGTCAAGTGTGGTGCACTTGGCGTTTGATTTTCTGGAGCGCGGCCTGAGCGTGGCCGTGATCGATCTCGACACCCAGGCCAATGCGTCCTACACCCTGGGCCAGTACAAGATAGAGGCCAGGGCCAGCCAGCTGTTCGGCCCGGTGCCGGCCGATCGCTGGCAGCAGGCCGCGCAGGCGCAGGAGGACGGCCCGCGACTGGTGCTGATCGAGGCCGACCCCGAACTGGCCAACGCCGTGTTCCTGCCCTTGCCCAAGGCCAAGAAGAACATGTTGGCAAATATCGAGGCGCTGGCCGAACAGGGCTTCGACATCTGCCTGATCGATACCGCGCCTGGCCTGGGCGTGGCCCTGGTCGCGGCGCTGTATGCGGCCGACTGCGTTCTGTCACCCATAGAACTCGAGGCCTACAGCATCCAGGGCATCAAGATGATGCTCACGACCATCATGAACGTGCGCAAGGAAAACCGCAGCCTGCAGTTCCTGGGCATGGTGCCGTCCAAGGTCGATGCGAGAAATCCGCGCCATGTGCGCCATCTGGCCGAGCTCAAGGCGGCCTACCCCCAATTGATTGTTCCGGTCAGCATCGGCCTGCGCAGCAGCATCGCGGATGCGCTGGCCTCTGGTGTTCCGGTCTGGAAGATTCGCAAGACCGCGGCCCGCAAGGCCACGCAGGAAGTGCGTGGCCTGGCCGCCTATGTCTTTGACAAAATGGAGATTGCGCAATGACAGTTGCAGCGAAGAAGCAAAAATTTTCCTACGTTCCGGCCGACAAGAAACCGGCGGGCCCGGTGATGGGCGGCCTGGGGCTGGAGGAAATGGGCGACCTGTCGGCGCTGCTCGCAGGCCCTGAAGCCCATATCCAGGGCGGCGGCCCGCTGGCCCTGGAAATCGCGCTGATCGATGAGGATCCGCACCAGCCGCGCACCAAGGACAACCCGGGCTTTTCCGAGCACAGCCTCGAGGAGCTCGCGGCATCGATTCGGCTGCGCGGCGTCAAGACGCCGATTTCGGTGCGGGAGAATCCCGATGCCTCCGGCCGCTACATCATCAACCACGGCGCGCGCCGCTTTCGCGGCGCGCAGCGCGCCGGCCTGGACACGATTCCCGGCTTCATCGACAACGACTACAACGAAGCCGACCAGGTCGTGGAGAACCTGCAGCGCAATGAGCTGACGGCGCGCGAGATCGCCGACTTCATCGGTCGCGAACTCGCCAAGGGCATGAAGAAAGGCGACATCGCCAAGGCCATCAGCAAGTCGCCGGCCTTCATTTCGCAGCATGTGACGCTGCTCGACCTGCCCGAGCCGCTGGCCCAGGTCTTCAATAGCGGGCGCGTGCGCGACGTGACGGTGGTCAACGAGCTGATGACCGCCTACAAGAAGACGCCGCAGGATGTCACGGCCTGGCTGGGCGATGCCAACCAGGAAATCACCCGCGGCTCGGTCAAGCTGCTGCGCGAGTTCCTCGACGTCAAGAGCCAGCCGCAGCCCAGCCCCGAGCCGGGCGCGAAGACCGTTGCTCCCGCTGCGGTGACCGCAGCCCAGGCGCCCGCGCCCGCGGTCAAATCAGGCAAGACGGCTGCGGCTGACCCGCTGCGCAATGCCGTGGTCCATGTGCTGCACAACCAGCGCGCCGCGCGCCTGATGCTGGAGCGCCGCCCCGGCAAGCAAGGCATGGCCTGGTTGAAGTACAACGATGACGGCCAGGAAGTCGAAGTCAGCCTCAAGAGCGTGACCCTGGTCGCCTTGCTCGAAGGCCAGGCCTAGGGTCGCGACCGCGCGACGCGCGCCGCCGAATGCCCGGGTGTGCGGCGCTGCGCACGCCGGCGTAAAAATGCGCGCACCATGGAACTTTGCCCGGCAGTACGTTACAGACTTCACGTACTGATTGGTCAAGGGATCACCTATGTTTGCGCCCTATCAAGAGCTTCTGTCTGCGCTCGCGGATGAAGTGGGTCTCGAGGCGTCAGCGCTGATTTCCTCGCAGGAGATTGTCATCGATGATCTGCCCATTTCCCTGAAGCTCGAGGGCGAAGGCGAGCAGGCGCAACTGCGCCTGTGCTGCCAGCTGGGCATTCCCAGCAAGGCGCGCTGGACGCTGGCGATGCGCACCATGCTGCAAGCCAACCACCTCTGGACCGGCACCGGGGGCGCGACCTTGGGCATGCTGGAGCATGGCATGGTGAGCCTGAGCGTGCGCCGGCTGCTGAGCCAGCTCAATGCCGACAGGGTGGCGGTCTTGCTCGCCAAGACGGCGGATATCGGTCTTGCCTGGCAGGACTTCATCACCCAGGACCAGGCCATTCCCGTGCTGCCGGAATTCTTCCACGACGCAAGCCTGGTACGCGTCTGAGTCAACCCAACCGGAATCATGCCCATGGATCCCCTGTCGATGCGCATTGCGAACTCCCCGTTGCCCGCGCAGGCAGCTGTCAAAGCGTCGGCGGATGGCAGCGATCTGGCACCGGCGTCCTCCGTGGGTCATGCCGTGACCGGCTGCGGCGGCCTGGCCAATCGCCAGATTGCCGTGGGCACGGGCGAAGGCCGGGAGCGCGCGAATACTGCCGTCTTTGTCATCAGTGCCATCCTTTCCAAGGTTTCCGATGCGCTACAGGCCATTGCGCTCAGTCCACGTTCATAAGCGGAAAAAATGCAGTCCGGGATGCTGCGCGGCGGCTCCATTTCCCGCCTTTACAACCTCATTCACGTCGGCTGCTGAAACTGCAGTGAATCATCGCCGCGCCCGTTCTCAGCGCCATAACGCAGCTGCATAAATCGCGCCCGGGCGCTTGCGGCGCGAATTGCCGGCGTGAATTTCTAGCGGCGGTGATCACAGCGTGTTCTTGTGGATCTTGCCGTCCTTCATGATCAGATGCAGGTTCTTTTCCGGGTCGGCGAGAAAATCCAGATTGGCGGCCGGATTGCCGTCGGCCACCAGCAGATCCGCCCAGGCGCCGGGCACGATGCGGCCCAGCACGCCGGGATAGGGGCTGCGCGCGCCCGACAGCGCAAGCAGTTCGCCATTGGTGCCCGTGGCCTGGCCCAGCAGCGTCAGCGGATCGTAAAAGCGGGTGAGCTTGGCGAGCTGCCGACCCTGGGTGGCGGTATTTTTGGGGTTGAACAATATGTCCGTTCCCCAGCCGGTCCTGACGCCGTATTTCTGCGCCAGGGCATAGGCTTTTTCCGTGCCTTCGGAGACCTTTTGCTGGCTCGCGCGCTGCCCCGGATCCGCGTAGACATTGCTGTCCGCATCCTGCAGGAAGGGCTGCAGGCTCCACCACACGCCCTCGCCCTGCATCATGCGCACGCTGGCCTCGTCGGCCAGCTGCCCATGTTCTATGCATTTCACGCCCGCGCGTATCGCCCGCTGTATGCCCTTGGGCGCGTAGACATGGGTCATCACATAGGTGTTCCAGTCGCTTGCCGCCTCGACCCCCGCGCGCAGTTCGCGTTCGGAAAACTGCGTGCTGTCGAGCGGGTCGTACAGCGATGCGACGCCGCCGCCGGCCAGCATCTTGATCTGGGAGGCGCCCAGCATCAGCTGCTCGCGCACGCGGCGCAGCACTTCGGCCTCGCCATCGGCAATCATTGCCACGCCCAGGCTTTCAATCAGGCTCAGCGGGCCGTTGGCGGGCCGCGGCAACTCGCTGCGCAGGCGAAAATCGCCATGCCCCGAAGTCTGGGAAATCATCGCCCCGCTGGCAAAGATGCGCGGACCCGGGACCAGGCCTTCATCGATTGCACGCTTGAGTGCAAATGCCGGCCCGCCGGCATCGCGCACCGAAGTGAATCCTCGCATCAGCGTGCGCTGCGCCTCCTGGGCCGCCACCAGATAGAGGTAGCCGAGGTCGGCGGTGGCCGCCGAAAGCTGGGAGATCGCCGCCAGCATGGTGTGCCAATGCGTGTCTATCAGTCCGGGCAGCAGCAGCTTGCCCTGGCAGTCGATCACGCGCGCGTTCTCCACCGCTGCCTGAGCCGGCAGCAGGTCGGCAATGCGCTGGCCCTGTACCAGCACCTGCAGGCCGTCGCGCAGCGCCTTGCCCGAGCCGTCGAACAGGCGCAGATTGCGCAGCAGCAGCGGGCGCTGGGACTCGGGCGAAGGCGTCTGCGCCGCCACCTGGGGCAGCGCAAAGGGCGCGAGCATGGCAGCCGTGCCGCCGATGAACTGACGGCGCGACAGGTCTTGCGTGATCCGCTGGTGCAGGCGTTGGCACATGGCGCTGCTGCAGATACAGCCCTTGGCGCGTATCGGGCCTAGACGCCAGGGAAATGCGGCGGGGGTATCGGTCGGTAAATCCACAAGCACCTTTCTTGCAGGCAGTGCATGGCGGGCAGCAAGCTTGGGCTGCCAATCGATGGGGCGCGGCAAGGTCGCCGCGCGAAACTCTTGTTTATTTCAGGCCGCTGATTTTCCAACTGCCATTGGACTGCTGGCAGAACGATACCTGCCAGGCATTGGCTTTGCTGCCCTGGCTGACCTGACCCTGCAGCAGGCGGCATTCGCCGGCAGACTGGGTGGCAACCCGGGCGCCGGGTGTCAGCACGACTTTGACCGGCGGCTTGCCGGCGCGGGCGCTGCTGCTCCATTCGGCCACGCTATCCGCTGCGCTCTCATTGAGGGTCTTGCCGATGAAGGCCTTGAAATCAGGCACGTCCCTGGACGGGATATGCACCAGTACCGATTGATCCAGTAAAACAAACGGCACGGCTTGGGCCTGGGCTGCGGGCATCAGCAGCAAGGTGGCAGCGCAGGCTGCGGCTTGAAGAAGAAAGGTATTCATGTGGAATATAGTGTTACATGGAATTTTCGGAGGTGCAAACTCCGATCGGGATAATATTGATTATCGCCATTCGGTGACTATCTCCTGCATAGACGCCAGCGTAAAAAATAATAATCGGCAATCATTAGAGAAGTGGAATTTCTTTCTGCTGCGACTCTTGCCAGAATACCGATTCCCCAAGATTTCCCTCCTCCTTTCGGTGAGATATTCCGGTCTTTTCCGGCAATAAGCCCGCCGCATTGCCGTCTACCATGACCGGGCAGGCACGGTGGGTGCCGGCGTACAGCAGTGAGGTGCATCCAATGTCGAAAAGCGTTTATCTGGCGGGGCCGGAAGTTTTCTATCCCGAGGCGCGCGCGCATGGCCAGCGAATGCAGATGGTGTGCCGGGAGGCTGGGTTTGTCGGGCTGTTTCCACTCGATGCGGAAATTCCGGCCACGCGCGATGGGCAGTCGCTGGCCATTTTTCAGGCCAACCGCGCTCTCATAGACCGCGCCGATGCCGTGGTGGCAAATCTGCGCGACTTCCGCGGCTTCGAGCCCGACAGCGGCACGGTGTGGGAAGTCTCCCATGCGCTGGCCCGCGGCAAGCCGGTGGTGGGCTACTGCCCGAGCGCGGCAACCATCGTGCAGCGGGTGCAAGCCAGTCCCCACGGGCGGCTGTTCGATGCGGACTGCGCGGTCGAGAACTTCGGCCTGCCGCTCAATCTGATGCTGGCCCACAGCCTGACGGCAATTGCCTATGGGGCCGAGGAAGACTTTCTCGGCCTGAAGGCTGCGCTGGCCGTGTTGCGCGGCATGAGCGGAATGAGCGTCATGAGCGGCAGCGAAAAACTTTAGCGGCTAAAAAAACCGTCGCCTCCGGCCGATGGCGGCGACTCGGCGAAGCTCAGCCGGACTTCCAGGCCGGTGCTGCCGTCGGCCAGCGGCGAGCGCAGTTCCAGCGCCGCGCCGTGCTTGAGCGCAATCGAGCCGACGATGGACATTCCCAGGCCATAGCCCAGGCGCTGGCTGTCGGCGCGCACATGGCGCTCCAGGATGTGCGGCAGCTGCGCCGCGGGCACGCCGGCGCCGTGGTCGCGCACCACCAGTGCCGCCACCGGCGTGCGCTCGACGCTGAGCTCCACCTCGGCCGTGGTGTGGGTCAGCGCATTGTCCAGCAGATTGCGCAGCGCAATCGCCAGGCTGTCGATGTCGCCCTGGACCCAGACCGGCGCCGGGTCTTCCGGAGCCAGCCAGTCAAGCCGCTTGAGCGCGCGCGGCTGCTGCCAGAATTCCTGCGCCAGGGTGCCCGCCAGCTGCACCAGGTCCACAGGCGCAAAGCGGGCGCTGTCGCCGGCCTCGGCGCGCGACAGCTGCAGCAGCCGTTCGGTGCGATGGGACAGGGTCTCCAGCGCCTGCAGCGCGGCCTTGGCTTCCTCCAGCGGGACATGCGGGCTGGACTTGGCCTGGGCCTGGTCGATCGCGGTGTAGAGACGCAGGCGCACCGAGGCCAGCGGGGTTCTGAGTTCATGCGCCGCATTTGCCGCAAGCGAGCGCTCGACATTCAGCGCTTCCTGCAGGCGGCCGAGCAGCAGGTTCACGCCCAGGCCGATCTGGGCCAGCTCGAGCGGGTAGTCGGCGGTCTGCAGCGGATCGAGGTGGCTGCCGTTGCGCGCATGGATCTGCGCCTGGATGTCGTTGACGCTGCGCAGCTGGCGGCGCGCGACCCACTGGATGATCAGGGCCAGCAGCGGCAGGATCAGCAGCAGCAGCAGCACCAGGCCGGTAAGCGTATTGCGGCTGGCTTCGCGCCGCTCCTCCTGGGTGTCCGCCAGTTGCAGCCACAGCTGCTTGGCGGGATCGTAAAGCGTGAAGATGCGGTAGTTGCTGGTGTCGCTGAAGCCTTCTGCCAGTTTGCTGGTCCAGCCGGTTTCCGGTGCCGCCTCGGTGCGCACCAGCACGCGGCCCTGCAGGTCGCGCAGCTGCAGCAGCAAGGGCGCATCGTGCACCGTATCCGGCGCCTCATGCATCACGGCCGGCGTCTTTTCCCCGGCCGGCGGAATGTACATGGGCGAGGCAAACAGCTGGCGGTGCGCGCTTTCCGACAGCTCGAAATCGAAGTTGCGCTGGATCTTGTAGTTCACATACCAGGCGACCAGCACGGTTCCCAGGGCCCAGACCAGCACCACCGCCGCCAGCAGGGCGCGCGTGAGGCTGGACACCAGGCTGCGTTGCGCAGGCGCGCCGGCGCTCATGGCGGACCCAGTCGATAGCCTATGCCGCGCACGGTCTGGATCAGCGCCGTGCCGAGCTTGCGCCGCAGCCGGCTGATGAAGACTTCCAGGGTGTTGCTGTCGCTGCTGTCATCCCACTGATAGAGCGCGTCAAGCAGGCGCTCGCGGCTATGCACCTGCTGGGCGCGGCTGGCTAGAACGCGCAGCAGGGCCCACTCCTTGGGCGTCATGACCACGGGAAAGCCGTTGGCCTTGACGACTTCGCGCGTCAGGTCGATGCTCACCTCGCCGCGCGTGACCACCGAGCTGGTCTGGTGGCTGCGACGGCGCTCCACGGCGCGCAGCCGGGCCAGCAGTTCTTCGGGGTCGTAGGGCTTGATCAGATAGTCATCGGCGCCGGCATCGAGCCCGCGAATGCGGTCGCTGACCTGGTCGCGCGCCGTGACCACGATGACCGAGGCCGGCTCGGCCTGCGCCAGGATGGTGGGCAGCAACTGCAGGCCGTCGCCGTCGGGCAGGTTCAAATCCAGCAGCACGGCCGAATAGTTGGCCAGCGACACCATGGAGCGCGCCTGGCCGAGATCGGCGGCCAGATCGACCAGGAACTGCTTGCCCTGCAGATAGCCCAGCACCGCATTGGCCAATGCGGCATCGTCCTCGACCAATAAGATGCGCATGGAAAGTGGAGATGAAGATGACGAGGCCCATGGTACGCCCTGGGCAGTCCAAGTATGGGTCGCGTACATGAACCGAATCTGAACGCGGCATTCAGGGCAGGTTCAGGGCGGCTGCCTACATTCGTCGGCGTGAATACTCTTGCCCTACTCCAACCGTCCGCTTCAGCCCATGAAGTGCCCGCCGATCGCGCTCAGGCTGCGGTCCGAGCGCAACGCCGGCCTCTGCCGAGCCTGGCGCCGCGCTGGGGCGCGGCATTGCTGACGCTCTGGTGCACGCTGCTGCTGAATGCGCCGCTGTGGTCCAAGCTGGCCCAGCTGCCCGACTTTGTCGACCCCTGGTATTGGAAGCGCGCCGCCATTGTCGGGCTGATTGCCGGCGCGACCTACTGGTGGTTCATGCTGCTGTCGTGGCCCGGAGTGCGGCGCCCGGGCTGGAGCCTCACGCTGCTGACCGCGGCGGGCATGGAGTATTACATCCAGCATTACGGCATCCTGCTGGACAGCGGCATGGTGCGCAATGTGCTGCAGACCAATACCAGCGAGGCGCTGGCCTTGTTGAGCCCGGGCATGTTGCTGCACATCGCGGTGTTCGGCGGCCTGCCCAGCCTGTGGCTGTGGCGTGGCGTGGCCTGGCGCAGCGAGCCCTTGCGCCGCGCCTGGTGGCGCTCGCTGCTGCTGGTGGTCGCCAGCCTGGCGCTGCTGACGGCGGGAGTGGCCGGCATGTACCGCCAGCTCGCGCCGCTGCTGCGCAACCACATGGAACTGCGCTATCTGATCAACCCGACCTCGGGCATCGTGGCGTTGGCCGATGTGACGCTCAAGCCGCTGCTCATTCCGGCCCGGCCCTTCGTGTCCATACTCGGCGGCGCGGGCCTGGGTTCCACCTATGGCACGGCGCTGGCTGCTGGCGGCCCTGCATCCATCCTGCCGGTCTCCAGCGTCCCGGGCGCGGCTGCGCACAAGCCGCCGCTGCTGGTCCTGGTCGTGGGCGAGACCGCACGCGGCGACCACTTCGGCATGAATGGCTATGCGCGCTACACCACGCCCCATCTGCAGGCGCTCCATGCCATCAGCTGGAGCAATGTGCGCTCCTGCGGCACCAACACCGCGGCGTCCGTGCCCTGCATGTTCTCGCACCTGGGCAAGAAGGATTTCGAGGCGCGCAAGTCCAACCACGAGACGCTGCTCGATGTGCTGCAGGCCGCGGGCCTGGGCGTGGCCTGGCTGGACAACCAGTCGGGCTGCAAGGGGGTCTGCGATCGGATTGCCCATGGTTCGGCCTACGAGCAGGCGAGCGCGACCCAGCGCGTCAAATGGTGCGAAGCCGATGGCGAATGCCTGGACCAGTTGATGCTCGATCAACTCGACCTGAGCCTGGCAAAGATTCCCGCGCAAAGGCGCGCCGTCGGCACGGTGCTGGCCCTGCACCAGATGGGCAGCCATGGCCCGGCCTACTTTCGCCGCTCGACGGCGCAGGCCAAGCACTTCCGTCCCGAATGCACCACCCAGGTCACGTCGGACTGCAGCCAGCAGGATCTGATCAATGTCTACGACAACAGCATTGTCGAAACCGATCTGTTCCTCGCCAGGACCATCGATTGGCTCAAGACCAAGGCCGCCGACTATGAGGTCGCCCTGGTCTATCTGTCGGATCACGGCGAGTCGCTGGGCGAGAACGGCATCTACCTGCATGGCCTGCCCTATGCGATCGCGCCCGACAGCCAGAAGCATGTGGCCTGGATCACCTGGCCAGGCACGCTGGCCGCGCGCACCCGCATCAGCGAAGCCTGTCTGCGCGCCGGCACGGCCCAGCCGCTGACCCATGATTTCTACTACCACACGGTGCTGGGACTGCTGGACGTGCGCAGCCCTAGCTACCGCAGCGCGCTGGACGCCTATGCGCCCTGCAGGCAGGCGCTGTTCAGTGGCGCGCAGCGCGCGCCCGATGTTCTCTGAGCGCCGCAAGAAGGGCCGCTCCGCCGTGGAGGAAGGCCGCGAAACAGACGGTAAATCTTGCCGCTGATCGCAAGCCCGGCGGCGCTTGCCGGCGTTGCCAGGCCGGCCGTCCCGGGCCTGGAAGCGGGCCGGTTCGCGTCTCGATGTGACCTGCTGGGACTGCGCCAGGGGACGTTGGCCCGAGCCCGTTCGCGCCAGCGCCCATGACTGCCTCAGGGCTTGATATGCGGGCAAGGTGAAGCCGGTTGGCGAGCTTGCAGGGCTGTCATCATGCGGGCGCTCAAACGAGGAATGCCATGGCCCACATCACGTCACCCCTCCCGCATTCGCCCCTACCGGCCGCAGCGCGCAGCGTGCGCTGGAGCTGTCTTCTCCTTGCCGCTGCGGCCTTGCAGCTGTCGGGTTGTGGCGGCGGCGACAGTCCCACGCAAAGCGCATCCGTGCCCGGCGGCGCGGCCAGCGCGGATGCACAGGACCCCGCTGCCACCCTGGCCTTGCCCGCGCAATGCGCCACCCAGCCCAATGACACGCCCGAACAATTGCTTGAATGCATGACGCCCGTGGGCGTGCGCGCGCATCTGCAGCAACTGATGGCCATTGCCCAGGCCAACAAGGGCACGCGCATGGCGGGCACGGCCGGCTACGATGCGTCCATTGCCTACGCGCGCAAGGTCCTGTCCGAGGCCGGCTATCGCGTCACGGTCCAGCCCTTCGAGTTTCCTGTGTCGCGCATCCACAGGTCCAGCCTGCGCGAGCCTGGCCAGCTTGCAGCCGATGCGATACCGCACCAGGTCGCCCATTACTCGGGCAGCGCCGACATCACGGCGCCGGTAAGCCGCCCTGGCGCAGATCAAGGCAGCAGCGCGATATTTCCGCGCGGGAAGCCGGCGAAATCTTCGGCGCTGCAGGCCGGCGCCGCAGGCGTGGTCATCCAGAGCCTGGACGAAGGCGAGCTCACGGGCAGCGTTCCCATCAGCACGCCGCTGGACCTGCCCGTGGTGCTGGTCACCCATTCCGTGGGGGAGCAGCTGGTGCAGCGCGCGCTGACCAGCCTGCCGCTGCACCTGCAGACCGAGACTTCGCGCAGCATGGCCACGGCCTACAACCTGCTGGCCGAATCCATCGGTGGCGACCCCAATCATGTGACCATGGTGGGCGCGCACCTCGATTCGGTGCGCGCCGGCGCCGGCATCAATGACAACGGCTCGGGAACCGCCACGCTGCTGGAAACCGCACGCCAGATGGCGCGCGTCCAGCCGCTGAACCGGCTGCGGTTTGCGCTGTGGGGCGCCGAGGAACAGGGGTTGCTCGGCTCCACCCATTACGTCGACCAGCTGGACGCGGACCAGCGCTCCAAGATAGACCTCTATCTGAACTTCGACATGATCGCCTCGCCCAACCATGTGTTCTATGTCTACGGCGGCGAGGGTGCGGCCGGTGCGCCGCCCAGCGCCAGTTCGCAACGCTCCGCGCAGATCGTCAAGACGCTGGAGGACTTCTACGCGCAGCGCCAGATTCCCTCCAAGCGCATGGCTTCCGGCGGCCGCTCGGACCACAAGCCGTTTGCCGACATCGGCATTCCCTACGGCGGCCTCTTCACCGGCGCCGAAGAGATCAAGAGCCGGGAAGAAGCCAGGCTCTGGGGCGGCACGGCAGGCGTGGCGTTCGACCGCTGCTACCACCGCTCGTGCGACACGCTGGCGAATATCGGCGCCAGGGCACTGGACATCAATGCCGACGCCGTCGCCCACAGCGTGCTGTTCTACGCGATGCACCGCTTCGCGGGCTGAGCCTGGGGTCCGGCCCGCGCCTGGGGCCCGGCCTGGTCCCGTGACCGTCCAGCGGCGCCGGGACGACAGGAGGAGATCGCGCTGCCGCCGAGGCCACGCTTCGTCCGTACCGCGAGCGGGAAATCCCGGGCCATGCGACAATTTTTGTCTTTCATTGCCCTGGCTGGCGTGGGCCCGGCATGCCCCGTATCTATCCCCACACTTCCATCGTGCATGGAGTCGGCACTCCGGTGCCGGGAAAGAGGTCGCCTGGCGCAATGCGGCCCGCATTCCCGATTGGATTCCTCCCCGTATGGATACGTTCATGCCTTCCGGCTACAACCTGTTTGTGGTTGCAGCATCATTTCTCATCGCCATGCTCGCGTCCTATGTCACGCTGGACCTCGCGCGGCGCGTGCGCAGCGCCCAGCGCCGGGTGGGCCTGGCCTGGTGGGCCGCGGGCTCGCTGGTCATGGGCACCGGCATCTGGTCCATGCATTTCCTGGGCATGCAGGCGTTCACGCTGCCCATCACGATTGGCTTTTCCAGCGGCCTGACGCTGCTGTCGTGGCTGGCGGCCTTGTCGGCCGCCGGCGTGGCGCTGGAGCTTGCCAGCCGCGAGCATTTCGGCTTCCGGCAACTCGCGCTGGGTGCGCTGTTCATGGGCGCGGGCATCAGCGGCATGCATTACATAGGCATGGCCGCGATGGACATGGCGCCGGGCATCGTCTGGGATCCGTTCATTGTTGCGCTGTCGGTGGTGATTGCCGTGCTGGCGTCGGCGGCCGCGCTGCTGATCTTCAAGCTGCTGCGCCAGGTCCATGCCGGCCAGCGTCTGCGCTATCAGCTTGCAGCCTCCTGGGTGATGGCCGTGGCGATCTGCGGCATGCATTACACGGGCATGGCGGCGGCGAGCTTTCTCGTCGGCTCGGTGTGCGGCAGCGCGGGTGAGCTCGGCGGCCCCGGCCTCACGGTGCTGGTGCTGATGGCGGCGGGCATGCTGCTGGTCAGCACGCTGTTCACATCGATTCTGGATGCGCGGCTGCAGAGCACGGCCGAGCGCCTGACCGAGTCGCTGCAGGAAAGCAATGCGCGCCTCAAGGCGGCAAATGACGAATTGCAGCACCGCGCCTTTTCCGATGCGCTGACCGGCCTGCCCAACCGCCTGCTGTTCGAGGACCGTCTGCGCCAGGCGCTGCTGCGCCTGGATCGCAGCAATCACGAAGGCGTGGTCGACCGGCTCGCGGTGCTGTTTGTCGACCTCGACGGCTTCAAGCCCATCAACGATTCGTTCGGCCATGCGGCCGGCGACCTGATACTGCGCGGCGCGGCCGAGCGCCTGCGGCTGCAGGCGCGCGAAGGCGATACGGTGGCGCGCGTGGGCGGCGACGAGTTCCTGCTGCTGCTCGAGAACGTGGTCGACGAGGAGGCCTGCATTGCGGTCGCCAAGAGAGCGCTGACCGCGCTGTCGCAGCCGTTCGAGCTCACCGGAAAACAGGTGCAGATTGCCTGCTCGATAGGCATTGCCATCCACCCCGGGCACGGCGAGCGCAGCAAGCTGGTGGCCAATGCCGACGCGGCCATGTATGCCGCCAAGCGCGCCGGCGGCAGCTGCCATGTGCTGTTCGAGCCGCACATGGGCTCGGATGCCTCGGCGCAGCTGGAGCTGCAAAACGACCTGCGCCACGCGCTTGACCGGGGCGAGCTGTCGCTGCATTACCAGCCAAAGATCGACGGTCTCGACGGAAAGATCTGCGGCGTCGAAGCCCTGCTGCGCTGGAACCACCCGCAGCTGGGCATGGTCAGCCCCTCGGTGTTCATCACGCTGGCCGAGCGCTTCGGCCTGATCGGACGCCTGGGCAACTGGGTCATTGACGAAGCCTGCCGGCAGATCGCGCAGTGGAAGCGCGAAGGCTCGAGCATTCGCGTGGCAATCAACATCTCGGCCTATCAGCTGCGCGACAACGGCCTGACCGCGCGCATAGAGCGCGCGCTGAGCCAGCATGGCGTGCCGGCGTCGCAGCTGCTGTGCGAGATCACCGAAACCGTGGCCATGGAAGACATGAAGGCCACGCAGCGCACTTTCGACGGCCTGGCGCGCATTGGCGTGTTCCTGTCCATCGATGACTTCGGTTCGGGCTACTCCAGTCTGAACTATCTGCGCCAACTGCCGGCGCGCCAGCTCAAGATCGACCGCAGTTTCGTCAACGACCTGGAGTTCAGCGAGGATGCGCGTTCGGTGGTCAACGCCGTGGTGAAGCTGGCCCATGCGCAGAACCTGCGCGTGGTTGCCGAAGGCGTGGAGACCGCCGGCCAGCGCGACATTCTGCTGGCCATGCACTGCGATGAATTGCAGGGCTATTTCTTTGCACGTCCCATGGCTGCGGACAAGCTGCTGGCCTGGTCCCAGGGCGAGAAGGCCAGGGGGGCGCTGGACAACCCGCCGCTGCGCCGGCCTGAACGGGTGGCGGCGCAAGCGGCGGGT